>DATCYD010000315.1:0-10426 GCA_036570465.1 Anseongella sp. | reverse complement strand
TACATCGGTGCCGACAATATTGATCAAAACCGTTTCGAGCAGGAATTGGTCTTTTACATTGATAAGCTCGATATCACCGAAGAAAAAGTACGCCTTCGCAGCCATTGCGATTATTTCCTTTCTGTACTCGACGAAGAAGTTTCCGCCGGCAAAAAGCTAGGCTTCATCTCCCAGGAAATGGGGCGTGAGATCAATACCCTTGGCTCCAAGGCCTATGATGCCTCTATCCAACAACTGGTAGTCCGGATGAAGGAAGAACTCGAAAAAATAAAGGAACAGGTGTTGAATTTGGTTTAAAGTTTCCGGCCCTCTGGTTTCTGGTGGTTTTTTTGTGTTGTAATTGCTTGTTTGTCAGAGGGTAAAACTTCAGGGTTTAGGAAAGTTGAGTTGTGTTTTTGGGGAGGAAGTGTACTTTTTCTAAATTTGCTTTAGCACCAAAATTATACATCATGCCTGTTGCCGAATCAATGCATCTATACGAAATATTTTCGAAGTATTTTGAAAATGGGAAGGATGCAAAAGCGGCTGTAAATGCCATTGAGACCATTAGTGAAACTAAAATCAGCGCCATGCTCAGAAGACTGCTCACCAAAGATGACAAGGTCGATCTGATCCGTGAAATGAAATCCGACAAATCGGAGTTGGTTGAAATGATCCACTCCAACAAATCGGAGCTAGTTGAAATAATCCACTCCAACAAAACGGAGTTGATTGAAAAGATCCAGTCCAACAAGACAGAATTGGTTGCAATGATCGGCCGTTCAAAGGTGGAGACTATTTTCTGGATCGTGGGGTTGGGCATTGTGCAGATTGCTTTGATTTTGTTCTCTAAATCACTGACTTAATAGCCTCTCAGATAATAAGGGTTTGTTGCGGACAATATTTTTTTAGATTTGCAGTCACGGCAATTCAACTGATTTGAGAAAGCTCATTATTTTTTCGGCGCCTTCCGGGGCTGGCAAGACTACCATTGTACAGCATTTGCTGAAGAAATTTCCACAGTTGGCGTTTTCTATATCGGCTACTACGCGTCAACCGAGGCAGGGAGAGATGGACGGGCGCGATTATTATTTTATCAGCAAGGAGGATTTTCTTCACCGGGTGGCCCGCCATGAATTTGTTGAATTTGAGGAGGTGTATTCGGGCTCATTTTATGGGACGCTTGCCTCAGAACTGGAACGTATATGGAATGGGGGGAAAGATGTGATCTTCGATATTGATGTGGAAGGAGGTCTGCGGCTGAAGCGTAAATATCCCGATTTTGCACTGGCAATCTTTGTACAGCCTCCTTCGTTGGCTGCGCTCAAGGAACGGTTGGCAGACCGGGGGACAGATACACCTGAGAAGCTTGAAGAACGTATCCGGAAGGCATCGAAGGAACTTTCCTATGCACCTTTTTTTGATGTTGTTCTGGTGAATGAGGAGTTGGAGAAGGCTTGCCTGGAGGCCGAAAAACTGATCGGTGAGTTCCTTAACTGAACTAGGTTGCCATGAAGATTGGACTTTTTTTTGGCTCTTTTAATCCCATTCATGTGGGTCATATGGTCATTGCCGGCTATATGGCGGGCTTTACAGAGATTGACCGGGTATGGCTGGTGGTGTCTCCCCACAACCCCTTAAAGAATAAGAAGGATCTTATCAAAGCATATGATCGCCTGGAAATGGCCCGCCTGGCGGCGGAAGATGTCGTCGAAATCGAAGTGAACGATATTGAATTCGGACTTCCGCGTCCTTCCTATACAATTGATACACTTACTTATCTGAGCGAGCGTTATCCACAGCATGAATTTTACCTGATTATAGGCTCGGATAATCTGAATTCGCTTAAAAAATGGAAAAACTATGAATTGTTGCTTCGGGATTATCACTTTTTGGTATATCCACGTCCTGGTTTTGATAATTCCGGCCTAGAAGACCATCCATCGGTGAAGGTGACCGTAGCGCCGTTGATGGAAATATCATCGACATTTATCCGGCAGGGAATGGCCGAAGGCAAGAATATGCAGTTCTTTGTGCCTGGAAAAGTTTGGGACTTTATGGACAAGAAGGGCCTCTACCGTTGATCTTTGAATTTTCGTGGCGATCTTCGTAAATTGTAGATTCAATCAATCCCGTTTAGTATGAAAGCATTATTCTCAATCGTTGCCGTGACGGTTTTACTTTTTGGACAATGCGGTGAAAACGAAGTGTTTATTGGAGAGGATCGCTTTACCCTGAAAGAAGGGGAGGTTTATGATGCAGGGAGTTTTAAGCTTCGGCTTTCCGGCATCGATGACAGTCGTTGTCCTGTCAATGCAAATTGCGTGTGGCAGGGGGCGGCGGTAACAGCACTGACCCTTTGGATGGAATCGAAAGGAGACCTGCCGCAGGATACACTCAAGACCTGCCTTGGTGGCTGCAAGCAAATGGGCATACCCGGAGACAGACCTGAATCAATTGGTTTTCAGGTAGATGGTAATCAATATGAGGTGATTCTGGAAGAAGTTTCCCCGTATCCAGACGCGAAAACTAAAGGAGATGTTCCTGAAAAAGAGGCCAGTTATCTCCTGAGGAGCTTTTCTGAATAAGAATGCTACCGGGATACCCGCAATTGTTGTCCAGTTGAAATAGCATTGGACGATAAACTATTCCATTTTTTTAGTTCATCCAGCGTGATGTCAAAGCGCTTTGAAATGGCGAACAGGGTATCTCCTTTTTTTACGGTATAGTAATAATGGGTAGTGACGGATTTCTCTGAGGTTGCTGCGGCTGGTTCTGCTTGGGAAGAAGCCACCGGGACGGGTTTTGTTGGAGCAGGGCTAACCGCAGGTTCGGTTTCGCGGCGAACAATGACTTTTTCGCGCGATGGGGTCGCAGGAGGGTGATCAAAATAATGGAGTTCGTAGCGTTCGATGAGTCCGATCAGCAACTGGGGGTATCTGGGATTGGTAGCGTAACCGGCTTTTTTGAGGCCATGTGCCCAGGCTTTGTAATCATCAGGCTTTAGATCGAAAAGAAAGCGATAGCGTTGGCGTTTCAAAAATTCGGTATGATCGTGGTAAGAGTCCCGGGCAGAGCGGTAAACGCGGAAGCATTCGTTCCGCCGGTCGTCATCCTTATAGGTTTTACCACCTTTCCAGTCGGAGGTGCATTTGATGCCGAAATGATTGTTGGCCTGGCGGGCGAGACGGCTGTTGCCATTGCCTGATTCCAGGATACCCTGTGCCAGGGTAATGCTTGCGGGGATGCCGGAACGCTGCATTTCTTCGATGGCCAGACTGCTGTAAATGCGAATGTATTCTTCGGTATCGAGTGAACGTGAAGGCGTTCTGGCAGTATTGTCCTTCCGGCCTCGGCCGGCGGCGTCATCCCGGTTTCCCGGATCCGGCCTTCCGGACTGGCCGACCGGTGACTTGCCCCGTGAAGCGTGCCTTTTGGAGGCGCAGGCGCTGAAAAAAAAGGGAAGTATAAGAAGAAGTAATAGGTTCCACCTCATGGAATAACGATTTTTGACGAAATTAACGAACCGTGCCGGGGACGGGAAGCTACACTTATTAACAAATTAACGTTTTCTGGCGATCATCAAACCGTCGCGGATGGGAAGCAGCAGGTTTTCAACCCGCTCATCAGTCATGATCTTTTCATTGAATTCCTGCATGTTCCGGGTTTCCTTGTCTGTCTCAGCGGTGACCACCTTGCCTTCGCGCAAAACATTGTCAGCAATAATGATCCCGCCGCTGCGTACTTTTCCGATCACCAGGTCAAAATAATCGGCATATCCCTTTTTATCGGCATCGATAAAGACCATATCAAAGGTTTCGTCCAGGCCGGGGATGACCTCATGCGCATTGCCCAGTATGTATTCGATGCGGGAAGCATAACCTGATCGCTCAAAATAGCCCCGAACCATTTCTTCCAGTTCTTCATTGATATCGAGGGTAAACAACTTTCCGTCGGGACGGAGGCCTTCGCACATACACAGGGCGGAATAACCGGTAAAGGTGCCTATTTCCAGGATGCGGGACGGTTGAAGCATTTGACTGAACATGGCCAGCGCCCTTCCCTGAAGATGACCAGACAGCATGCGGGGCATGGGCACTTTCAGGTGTGTCTGCCGGTTGATCTCCGCCAGCAGATCGCTTTCGGGGCTGCTATGTTTTTCGGCGTATTCGGTAAGTTGTTTGTCGGTCAGGTGGTGCATCTTCGTTTTATTTTATTGAAATTTAAAATTTTACTCAGGCGTGAATCCAAGGGTGCTCAAATTGCCCGGAGCCAATACTTCATTGGCTACATCCAGAATATCTCCCGCGCTAACCTGGTCGATCTTCCTGAAAACCGTCTCCAAAGATTCAATTTCGCCCTGGTCGAGCAGACTTTTGCACATGTAAATGATCACTGACAGGCGTGCTTCTTCCGCCAGGGCGATCTGTCCTTTAAAACGTTGTTTAGCCTGGTGTAATTGTGTAGTACCTAAGGCCTGTTCGCGTGTTTTTCTTAGCTCGCGATGGATAAGTTGCAGGCATTTGGCTACTTTTTCCCGCTCGGTGCCAAAATAAACCGAGAAAATCCCGGTGTCGCTCATGGGTGCATACGCTGATTCAATGGTGTAGCATATCCCGTGTTTTTCCCTCACTGTCAGGTTCAGCCGGGAACTCATGCTGGGTCCGCCAAGGAGATTATTCAGCAGCAACATCGCAGGTTTCTTTTCATGATCCAGCGGGTAAGCCCGGCCTCCCAGCATGAAATGGGCCTGGAAGATATTCTTTGATTCGGTCCTGTATTCGGCATGGTAACCGTTCACCGCCAGGCGCCGGCGTGATCCTGTCCTTTCGGGAATACCTCCAAAATGCTTTTCGCAAAGTTGCCGGACTTTTTGAGGGGCAGCATCAGCGGATATGCCGATGACCAGCTCATGGGTGGAATAATTGGCTTCCCTGAAGTGAAGAATATCATCCCGGGTGAAGTCACGAATACTATCCGGAGTACCCAGGACATTATTGCCCAGCGGGTGATCCCTGAAAATAATCTCTTCGAAATCATCATTGATCTGCTCTTCCGGCGTGTCGCGGTAGGAATCCAGTTCGTCCAGGACCACACCCTTTTCTTTTTTCAGTTCACCTTCAGGAAAGGTAGAACGGAACATCACATCACTCAACAGATCCAGGGCACGGTCCAGATGCGTCCTGAGAAAGGAAGCATGGATGCAGGTTTGTTCCTTGGTAGTGTAGGCATTCAGGTCTCCCCCGACAGCCTCCAGGCGATTCAGCACCTGAAACATATTTCGTTTTACCGTGCCTTTGAATAGCAGATGCTCGATGAAATGAGCCAGTCCCATTTTGCCGTTGGGCTCGTCCCTTGATCCGGAGTTCACCACTACGCAGGCATGCACGATATCGGTTCCTGCCGCAGGTTGATGGACAACACGGATACCGTTCTTTAATGTAAAAAGGGAATAATTCATGGAGCCTGCAAAGATACGAAATCCAACCGGCTCCTCCACCGTAGTAATTATCCGCAAAAAAAACATAAAAAATCTCCTACCTTTAGTTCCCTAAACTAATCTGGATGCAGCACGATGCCTGAACAAAAAATATCGATCAGAGACATGGCCGAGAGGTTGGGCGTTTCCCCCACCACTGTATCATTCGTGCTTAACGGCAAGCAAAAAGAAAAACGGATCAGTGACAAAGTGGCCAGGCGGATCATAGCCATGGCAAAGAAGTTAAAATATGAGCCCAACCACATGGCCCGGGGCCTCAGGACAGGGAAAACGAAAACCATCGGGCTCATTGTAGAAGACATTTCCAATCATTTTTTTGCACACATTGCCAAAGTGGTGGAGCACCGTGCCCTGCGGTATGGTTACCGGGTATTGTACTGCAGTACCGAAGATAACATTAAGAAGGCCCGCGAACTGCTTCAAATGTTGAAATACCGACAGGTGGACGGTTTCATTATCACACCTACCGCCTCCCTCGAAAACGAGATCAGTCTGCTGCTGGAAGAAAAAAAACCGGTGGTGCTGATTGACCGCTACCTGCCTGGCCTGCCTGTGAGTTACGTGATTGCGGACAATTATACCGGAGCCTACCAGGCCATTGCCCACCTGATAAAACAAAGCCACCGGAAAATCGGCTTTATTACCACCACATCCACTCTGATGCAGATGAACAGCCGATTTGAAGGCTATAAAATAGCCCTGGAAGACCACGATATTCCCTTCGATGAAGGCCTTATCCTGAAGATACCTTTTGGCGGAGCCCGTTCCAGCGCCCCCCGGGCCATTATGGAAATGATTGAAAAGCACTCACCGGAAGCCATGTTCTTCGCCACCAATTACCTGGGCATATGTGGCATTGAGGGCATTAAAAAACTAGGCCTCCGCATGCCTGAGGATATCGCTGTGGCCAGTTTCGACGAGCACGACCTCTTTCGGCTTCACGATCCGGGCATTACCTGTATCTCCCAACCCACCGATAAGATCGCCCGCGCCGTGGTGGACGTTCTGGTGAGTGAAATGGAGTCCGAAACCGGAACAGAACCCACCACCCAACTGATGCTGCCCTCACGCCTGATTGTCCGGGGCTCATCAGGCGGACGGCCCAGGTCCTGATCCTTTCCTTCCGGGCCTTCTTCAGTTCCCTTCGTTCGTTCCCTTCGTTTCGTTCCCCTGTACCCCCTTTGCCCGGTTGTCCCGTACCTGCTTTTTTCCTCTTATCTTCTTAAATTAATTTAAAAAGATTTTGAGATTTAATATAATGTTTATTAGTTTTGTTTAGTTTTCAAATTAAGTCCATGTCTGATATTCAAAAGGAAACCCCCCATTCCAAAAATAAAAGTACCGATCTGAAGAGTTCGGTACTGAAGCATCTCTATTTTGGACAAGGCATGTCTCACGCCACGCTTAGCAGCCTGATGAGCAAAAGTCTCCCGGTGGTGTCTAAAGCCGTGAACGATCTGATGGCCGAAGGATTGGTTGTGGAACAAGGGTACGCTCCATCGAGCGGCGGCCGCAGACCGGTTGTCTATTCATTGAAACCTGATGGAATGTTCATCTTATCTGTGGCGATGGATCAGCTTTCTACCCGCATGGTCCTTGTAGATATGCTTAACCGACCCGTGTCAGGGGTTGAAACCTTTGAACTTGATCTCAAGAAAAACTCCGGGTCCCTTGTCACATTAACCGAACATATCATTGATTTTGTCAGCAAATCCGGCGTTGAAAAAGAAAAGATCACCGGCATCGGTATCGGCATGCCCGGCTTCATTGATCCGCAAAAGGGAATCAATTACACCTTTTTGCGCACGGAAGAAGGGAACATTCCCGGGTATATTACCCGTAAAACAGGACTGCCGGTTTACATAGACAATGATTCAAGCCTTGTTGCCCTGGCAGAACTAAAGTTTGGCGCCGCCAAGTCCAGGGAAAACGCCATGGTCGTAAACATTGGGTGGGGAATTGGCCTGGGAATGATCTTGAACGGAGAACTGTTCAGAGGGCATACAGGATTTGCAGGCGAATTCAGCCATATCCCAATTTCCGAAGACGGAGCCATGTGCGGTTGCGGAAAAAGAGGCTGTCTGGAAACCGAATGTTCCCTTCTTTATGTAGCTCACAAGGCCGGGGAGGAAATTCGGAAGGGACGGATGTCCAGCCTCCAGCATAACCTGGAAGATCAACCCAAAAAGGTGGCCGAAGCCGTGATGGAAGCCTGCGGAAAAGGAGACCAGCTAGCTGTCGAATTGTTCTCCAACGCAGGCTATGTAATCGGAAAGGGGCTAGCCATTCTCATCCATATCATGAACCCCGAGGTCATCATTTTAAGTGGAAAGGGAGCTTCTGTCGGCGGCATTCTAAAGGCATCCGCCCAGCAAGCTTTGCATAAATACGCAATCCCCCGCCTGGCAGAAGCCACGGAACTTCATGTATCGATACTCGGCTATAACGCTGAGCTAACTGGCGCTGCTGCGCTGGTTGCTGAAAACCTGGACAGAATAAACCTACATGTCGATAATAAATCTGAGAGTTATGAGTATTGATTACATTTTTCGAAAAACCCAACTATTGCTGCTGCTCTTGCTGGGTACAGGAGGCGTTTTCGCTCAGCAAGTAATAACCGGTACTGTAACTGACGGTACCTCTCCGCTTCCTGGAGTCAGTGTTCTGGAAAAAGGCACTAATCGCGGCACCCAAACCGACCTGGACGGGAACTACTCTTTTAGCGTACCTGAAGGAGCTGTGCTTCAGTTTGTTTTTCTCGGTTTTGAAACACAGGAAGTAACCGTCGGTAATCAGACAGTTATTAATGTTACACTGGAAAGAGATGCCGAACAGTTGGCCGAGGTAATCGTAAACGGCCCTATGGGTATAAAGCGAGAATTCCGGTCTATCGGATATGCGGTCAGCAGTGTGAAAGGAGAAGACCTGACAAAGGCCGGGGCCACGCTTAATCCGGTATTGGCACTTTATGGAAAAGCATCTGGCGTAGGGGTAAACGTAGGTTCGGCGGGCCCCATGGGAGGAATTAACATCAAGATCCGCGGCAATAATTCCCTGGATCCGAATTCCAATACCCGGCCCTTGTTCGTTGTAGATGGAGTTATCATTCAGGACAGCAGGACCAACATGGCCTCAAGAGGTTATGATCCATTAAATTCATTTGATTACGGAACTGGTATTAACGACATCAACCCTCAGGATATTGAATCAGTTGAAATTCTGAAAGGCGCCAAGGCTGCTGTTCTTTATGGCCAGGAAGGAGCTAACGGGGTGGTGCTCATTACCACGAAATCCGGCAAAGGAACCAAAGGATTTGGTATAACCGCCTCTACCCAGTTTACAACAGAGCGTCCGGTAAATTACATTGAATTCCAGAATCAGTTTGGTTCCGGAGAAAGCCAATATGACGTTGATTATGAAACCATCGACGGAGAGGAAGTGCGCCAGACTAACGACACCAGATTCAGCTTTGGACCGAGATTCGATGGCGACCCAATTATGTATTTTGATGGTTCTGTCACTCCTTATGAGGCAATGGAAGACAATTTTATGAGCATGTTCCGCAACGGTTACTCCAATAGCACGCAGGTAGCTATTTCCGGGGGAAATCAAAATGGCAATATGCGGATATCCTATACCAACACCAGCTATCAGGATATACTTGAAGACGGGAGACAGAACCGTCATGCGATTTCGTTCAACGGAAGTATGAAGGCTTCCGATTTCGCCTCGTTCGATATTACTACTAACCTTTATAATTCGCAAACCCACAACCGCAGACCTAATATATCCGGTATCGTTGCATGGGGACTTAACCGGGATTATTCGTTTGATAAGCTGAGAGACCTGATGTTTACAGATGATGGATATCGTGCGGATACAGAGCCGCTTGGGCTTCCTACACTTGCCAATAATCTGGCAGGCTTCTGGTGGGAACAGAATTACAACAGCGATCAGGACAATCGCCTGAACCTGATTAGTTCTGCCAAGGTTACCCTACAGTTTACCCCGGAGTTCTCCTTTGTGGGTCTTGCCGGATTAAACTATATCAATACGGATTATATCACTAAAAATAAAGTAACCCGTATCGAACCTCAAATCAGCGGTGGAGAGTACTCCTTTAAAAGAGATAATTTCACGTCCCAGAATTACAGAGGGATGTTGAATTTTGACAAACAATTCATGGGTGATTTTTCCCTGTTTGCAACCGTTGGCGGGGTGTACCGCAAGGAGGGCCAGAATAATGTATATGCAAGCACTTCAGGAGGATTGAGCTTTCCTGGGTGGTATAGTCTCGATGCAGGAATGTCATGGCCTGGCGCCAATTCGCCTGGCCTGGTGAGAGGCCATACCCGGGGAGAAAATATATTGTATGGCCTGTTCGGTTCGGCCCAGATTGGCTATAAGGGAAAATATTACGTGGAGTTACAAGGGCGAAATGACTGGAACTCTACACTTCCGCCCTCCAATAACTCCTATTTTTATCCCGGAGTATCTTTCACCTGGAATTTTTCGGACGACATAAATATACCGTCAATGAACTTCGGTAAATTCAGGGTTGGCTGGGCAGATGTTGGGAAGGGCTCCCCTTCAAACTACTTCGCCTACCGTTCTTATCAGGTGGGTAAAATTGCCGGATACGATGATGCACTCGATGTCGGCGGCCCTGGTACCTTATTTGCGGGAGAGTTGAAACCTGAGCGAAAAAGGGAGTATGAAGTTGGTTTCGACACATATTTTTTTGAACAGAATCGCCTGGAAGTAAGCTTCTCCTACTACACGAATAACATCTACGACCAAATCGTGGGAGTTCCCCTGAATGCTGCCACAGGTTATGATGAAATAAGGATCAATGCCGGTAATGTCAAAAACTGGGGCTATGAGTTGTACCTGAAGGGAACCCCATTGATTACAGATCAATTGAGGTGGAACGTTTCCTTCACAGCT
>DATCYD010000314.1:0-9144 GCA_036570465.1 Anseongella sp. | reverse complement strand
TCTTGCAATTGTTGGGAAAAAAGAAAAATAAAATGGAAACGATAAAGAACTATTCTTTCGTGGATATGGGCATTATGCTTCGCCGTTCCATGCGCCATGTTTTTCGCAGCATGGATACCATCATCACGGTAACTGTCATGCCGATTGCAATGATGCTCTTGTTCGTGTATGTATTGGGTGGTGCCATTCAAACCGGGAGCGATAACTATGTGAACTACCTATTGCCTGGTATACTGCTAATTGCCATTGCAAATAGTGTAGGCTACGTGTCTTATCGTCTGTTTTTTGATAAGCAACGAGGCATATTCGAGCGTTTCAATTCCATGCCGATTGCGCGCTCGGCCGCACTGTGGGGACATGTGCTGACCTCGCTGGTATCCAATGTGATTTCGATTGCCGTAATCATTCTCATAGCGATCATCATGGGCTTCCGTTCGCCCTCAGGAATATTATCATGGCTTGCCGTGGCCGGTATACTCGCACTGTTCACGCTGGCCCTGACATGGATAGCCGCGATTGCGGGATTGTCAGCAAAATCGGTGGATGGTGCAGGTGTAATTGCCTATCCGATTCACTTCCTGCCGTTAATTAGCTCAGCGTTTGTGCCTACTCAGTCGATGCCGTCGGGCGTTCGCGCCTTTGCCGAAAATCAGCCTGTGACCTCGATAGTGGAAACGATCCGAGCGCTGCTTTTCAACCAGCCGGTAGGCAATGAAATATGGGTGGCGCTTGCATGGTGCGTGGGAATTATGCTCGTGGCTTATATCTTTGCGATGAGAGCGTATAAAAAACGGATGTAAAAAGCTGTTTTTTTTTGAGCAGCATAAAATGTCAGCAAAAACAGGGCTGTAAATTTGAACCATCAATTCAATTTTCGTAGTTTTGATACTAATTAAACATCAGGCACTTCCAGCATGAAAAGGCTGAGCCAACTATTAACGATACTGATGGCTGGGGTCATGTTGATCCCCACCAGCGGCTTTGCCTTGCACTCCATTAAGTGCCTGATGACGGACCAGGAATTTCATTCAGTCGGCAACAGCTCCTGCTGCTGCGGAACTCCTCGGGAGGATGAAAGCCAAAGATGTTGTGATGAGGAAACAACAACCATTAAAGCGGATCGAGGGGCTGTCAAAAAGGAACTAAGTTCCAGTGTACATCCCGTTTTTTTTGCTGCTTTTGCTGTCAGCTTTTTAACTTTTGAGGGCTATCCCGATTTAGAAGATGAGCATTTTCTTCATTATCTGAAAAATGCTCCCCCGCCGCCCAAGCGGGATATTATTGTGCTCGTTCAGTCCTTTCTTATTTAGCATTCATTCGATGTTTCACTGCGCGATTACTCCGTAAGGGGCTTGAAGCGCTTGTTTCCGGAAACCGTCTTCTGCGGTTTTCAATCCAATCTGATTTTCAATCAAAATCGAATGACTCATGCTAAACAACATCATCAAGTTTTTTCTCGAGAATAAGCTCGTTACCGGTCTTATTCTGCTTACCCTGATTGCCTGGGGGATTGCCACAGCGCCTTTCGACTGGGACCCCTTGCTGCTGCCACGCGACCCGGTGCCGGTCGACGCCATTCCCGATCTGGGGGAAAACCAGCAGATCGTCTACACCGAATGGTCGGGAAGATCCCCCCAGGATATCGAGGATCAGATCACCTATCCCCTGACCACTTCCCTGCTGGGCATACCGGGGGTAAAAACCATCCGAAGCAATTCTATTTTTGGCTTTTCCAGTATCTACATCATTTTTGAGGAAGGTATCGACTTCTACTGGAGTCGTACCCGGATCCTGGAGAAACTGAATTCCCTGCCTCCCGGCACCATTCCTGAGGAGGTAACACCAGCCCTTGGCCCGGATGCCACGGCTCTGGGGCAGATCTACTGGTATACCCTTGAAGGTCGGGACCCGAAAACCGGCAAACCGACCGGGGGCTGGGACCCTCACGAGCTGCGAACCTTGCAGGATTTTTACGTTAAATATGCACTAACTTCTGCCCAGGGCGTATCCGAAGTAGCCTCGGTGGGAGGTTTTGTCAAGGAATACCAGGTGGATATCGACCCGGAAGCCATGAAAGCCCATCACGTCACCGTGGCACAGATCATGCAGGCTGTAAAAAAGAGCAATCTGGACATCGGTGCCCGGACCATCGAGTACAACAAGGCGGAATACCTGGTGCGGGGTTTGGGCTATATAAAAAGCCTGGATGATCTGAAGGAAAGTGTCGTCGAGGTCAGAAACAATGTTCCTATCAAGATCAAGGATGTGGCCTTTGTCACCTTCGGGCCCGCGCCCCGGAGGGGAGGGCTTGATAAAGGGGGAGCGGAAGCCGTGGGAGGGGTGGTCGTGGCCCGTTATGGTGCCAATCCCATGGAGGTGATCGGTAATGTAAAGGCCAAGATCGAAGAGATCGCTCCCGGCCTGCCCCAGAAAACATTGGAAGACGGAACGGTCTCGAAAGTAACAATCGTCCCCTTCTATGACCGTACGGGGCTGATCAAGGAAACCCTGGGCACGCTGGGCACTGCGCTTTCGCATGAAATCCTGGTGAGTATTATCGTAGTGATCGTGTTGGTGCTGAACCTGCGGGCTTCCATACTTATTTCCAGCCTGCTGCCCGTAGGTGTCCTGGCCACCTTTATCGTTATGCGTTATTTTGGCGTGCCCGCCAATGTGGTGGCCTTGTCCGGGATCGCCATCGCTATTGGAGTGATGGTAGATGTGGGTATTATTTTCACGGAAAACATTGTCCGGCACCTGGAAATGCCGGAGAATGAAGGAGCCAGGGGCAAAAGGCTGCTGGAAATTATCTATGAAGCGGCTAAGGAAGTGGCCTCGGCAGTGATCACCACCCTGTCTACGATCATTGTCAGTTTTATCCCGGTGTTCACCATGGAAGCCGCCGAAGGCAAACTCTTCCGACCGTTGGCCTTTACCAAGACCTTCGCTATGCTGGCTTCCCTGGTCATCGGCATCATGGTAATCCCTACCTTAGCCCATCTGTTGTTCTCCATCAGGTTTGACAAGCGCAGGGTAAGGAGAATATGGGGGATATCACTTATTATACTGGGTTTAGGGTTAGCCTTTATCTTTCAAGCATGGCTTGCCCTGGTGTTGGCAGGTTTCGGCCTGACCAACCTTTTTTATGATCAGCTTACTCAGAAAAGGGAAAACCTTCCTAACCTGATCAACATTGCCCTGGCATTAGGCACCGTCACCTATTTTCTCGCCGAAGAATGGATGCCTTTGGGAGCTCAAAACAGTCTGCTGGTCAATTTTCTTTTTGTGATCGTGATACTCGGAGTTATTCTCGGCGCCCTTTTTGCCATCGTTCATTTTTATCCCCGCATTCTCCCTTGGTGCCTGGCTAATAAATGGAAATTTTTAGCTATTCCCATCTTCAGTATCGGACTGGGCATAACCATCTGGCAGGGCTTTGATAAACTGTTTGGCTTTGTAGCGGGCAGCACAGAAAAAATTGGGTGGAACCTGCGGGAAACAGGTGCCTGGACGTCCCTTGCCGGCACCTTCCCGGGGGTTGGAAAAGAGTTTATGCCTGCCCTGGACGAAGGCTCTTTCCTGCTCATGCCCAGCAATATGCCCCATACGGGCGTGGAAGAAAACATAAAAGTGATCCGCTTGCTGGACAAGCGTGTCAACGCGATCCCGGAAGTGGAATCGGTCGTGGGCAAATGGGGCCGGGTCAGTTCCGCCCTGGATCCTGCTCCGGTCTCGATGTTTGAAAATATAGTGAATTACAGACCGGAGTACATCCAGGATGAAAACGGGCACCGTGTGCGTTTCAAAGTCAATAAAGAAGACCATTTTGTACTCAAAAACGGAAAAACGTTCGACCCGCAGGCAGATGAGCTGAACGAGTTGGACAAAACGCAGCTTATCCCGGATAAAAACGGGGAATACTTCCGGCAGTGGCGCGATCATATCCGATCGCCCGATGATATCTGGCAGGAGATCGTGGCCCGGGCCGACTATCCGGGGCTTACCTCTGCGCCGAAGCTGCAGCCCATACAAACCCGGCTCATCATGCTGCAGACCGGCATGCGCGCGCCCATGGGGATCAAAGTATTCGGACCCGACCTGGAAACGATTGAAAAAACAGGGTACGAGCTGGAAAACATTCTGAAACAGGTGCCCAGTATTGAGCCGGCCACTGTTTTTGCCGATCGCGTGGTGGGTAAACCCTACCTGAACATTCGGCTGAACCGGGAAGCTATTGCCCGTTACGGACTCACGGTCGAAGATATCCAGCACTACATCAGCGGAACGGTGGGCGGGATGAAGCTAACCACTACCGTGGAAGGGCGCGAGCGGTTTCCGGTACGGGTGCGGTATGCACGGGAATACCGGGATAACCCCGAGGTGCTGAAAGACATCCTGATCCCGACCGCATCCGGCCAGCAGATCCCGCTGGGACAGCTCACCAAGATCGACTATACCCGCGGGCCCCAAAACATCAAAAGTGAGGATACGTTTCTGGTCAGCTATGTCATCTTTGATATGAAAGCAGGACATGCCGAGGTGGATGTGGTGGAGGATGCCCAGCAACTGATCCGGCAAAAAATGGACAGCGGGGAGCTGAAAATACCGCCTGGCGTCAGTTACCGGTTTACCGGTAACTATGAAAACCAGGTGCGTGCTACCAAAAAGCTCATGCTGGTGGTGCCGCTTTCGCTCTTGATCATCTTCCTGATCCTGTATTTCCAGTTCCGCTCGGTCATTACGGCTTCGATGATCTTTACCGGCATATTCGTGGCCTTTTCAGGAGGATTTCTGATGGTTTGGCTTTACGGGCAGGACTGGTTTCTGAATTTCTCCGTAGCAGGCATGCACATGCGGGAGCTTTTCCAGATGCATACGATCAACCTGAGCGTGGCCGTGTGGGTAGGGTTTATAGCCTTGTTTGGTATCGCCACCAACGATGGTGTGATTATGGGCACTTACCTCACCCAGGTGTTCGGCCGGGAAAAACCTGCTGACAAACAGGCCGTGCGAAACGCGGTGCTGCATGCCGGTATGATGCGGGTAAGGCCTGCCATGATGACTGCCTCGGTGGCTGTGCTGGCGCTTTTACCGGTACTTTCTTCAACTGGTAAAGGATCGGACATCATGGTGCCCATGGCCATCCCCACTTTCGGAGGGATGCTCCTGCAGGTGATGACCATGTTCGTGGTACCTGTACTGTACAGCATGTGGCAGGAAAGAAAAGTGAGTAAACCTAAAAAGACAGCACAATGAAACATATATTCATATATCTATGCCTAGTGATGGCAGGAGTCGCGAGCGCTCCCGGCCTGAAGGCTCAGGAAAATGACTTGCTAAACCAGTATGTAAGGCAAGCGGCTGAAAACAATCCGGGTGTGCAGGCCAGTTTCCAGCTTTATTATGCAGCCCTGGAAAGAGTGCCCCAGGTGGGGGCCCTGCCCGACCCAAAGGTCACGCTGGGATATTATATCCCATCGATGGAATATCATATGAGCACTGGGGTATTTGACCTGGGATTGTCACAGTCCTTTCCATGGTTCGGGACCTTGCAGGCGAAAAAGGATGAAGCAGCCAGGCAGGCTGAAGCCCGGTACCAGGTATTTCTGAAAGCAAGGAATGATCTTTTTTATGAGGTGAAGTCAGCTTACTATGAGCTGTATGCCAATCAAAAGAGCATTTCCATTACCGAAGATTACCTGGAAATTCTCCGCAAAGACGAGCGCCTGGCACTGAACCGGGTGGAAGCCGGGCGGGCCAGCATGTCCGATGTATTGAGGGTTCAAATGGAGATCAAGGAAAACCAGACGCAACTGGATTTCTTCAAAGATCAACAAGAAACGCTCCGTACCCATTTTAACGCGCTGCTCAACCGCCGGGCTGCGGAGCCGGTTCCGGTAGCTGATTCCATACCTGCCGTCTTATTGGGGCAGGAACGCGAAGCCTTGCTGGATAGCGTGTTACAACATAATCCGGAATTAAATCGCCTGCACCGGGAAGACGCCGCTTTGGAAAGCAGGATAAAAGTGGCCCAAAAGTCGGGCATGCCCTCCTTTGACCTGGGCATGAGTTATGCGAAGATGGATCCTCGAGCAAACCAGGGAATCGCATCAGGCGGCCGGGATATGCTGATGCCGATGGTCACCCTCCACATTCCGCTTTACCGGAAAAAATACAAGGCCATGGTCAAGGAAGCCCGGCTGCAACGCAGGAGCGTGCAGCAGGAAATCGTCGATTTGCAAAACACGCTGCAGGCAGACCTGGTATCGGCCATTAACCGGTATAAAGACGCTCAGCGTCAAGTGACCTTGTATAAGGAGCTGCTCGTTCAGGCACGTCAAACCCTGAATATCCTGACAGCGGCCTACATGGGCGGGGAGGAAGATTATGAAGAAGTGCTCCGGGTAGAGCAGCAATTACTGCGTTATCGGTTAGCCCTGGAAAATAGCCGGGCTGATTTAAATACTTCAGTTGCCCTGGTTGAAAAGCTTTGGGCAAAAGATATTGAATGATCATAAAACAGCATTAAAAATGAAAAAGATACGTAAATCAACCCTAATCACCATTTCGATAGCCCTGGTTATTGGTCTGGGGCTGGGGTGGCTTATTTTTGGCGGCAGCCGGCAACAAGACGGGACGCATGAGCACAACCAGACTGCTGAAAGCGAAGATGGCACCGTCTGGACCTGCGCGATGCACCCGCAGATCCGGCAGGATAAACCGGGTAAATGCCCCATTTGCGGCATGGACCTGACCCCGCTCGGTGAAACAACATTTACCGCCGGGGACGAACACACGTTTCGGATGACAGCCGCTGCGGCCGCCCTGGCTGATGTGCAGACCACGGTTGTGCGAGCGGGAAGGGAGGGCGCTAAGGAAATCGTGCTGACAGGTAAGATAGAAGCGGATGAACGCAGGATCTATGAGATCCCGGCCCATTTCCATGGACGCCTGGAAAAACTATATGTTAATTTCACCGGGGAGTATGTTTCCCGGGGAGAAGTCCTGGCCTCTGTGTATTCTCCCGATCTCATCACCGCGCAGCAGGAACTGTTTGAAACCCTGCCCTACAAAGAGTCGAACCCGGCTATGTACAAAGCGGCCCGCAACAAGCTGAAAAACTGGAAGATCGCGGATTCCGAGATCAACCAGATAGAGCAGTCGGGTGAAGTTAAAACCGAACTGCTCATCCGGGCTCACCATGCCGGGGTGGTAAGCAAACGCAATGTGGCGGTAGGGGATCATTTCAGTATGGGGGATATCCTGTTTGAAGTGGTGGATCTGAGCCATCTCTGGGTCATGTTCGATGCTTATGAGCAGCATGTGTCCTGGATTGAGGTAGGCGACCAGGTGGAATTTACCGTGGCTTCGCTGCCAGGTAAATCGTTTAAAGCCAGGTTGACTTTTATTGATCCGTTTATCGATTCGCAAACACGGGTAGCCAAAGTACGGGCAGAAGTGAGCAACAGCGGCCGGAGACTAAAACCCGAAATGTTTGTAAGGGGAACCATCAGGGCTGAAACAGGGAGCGCCGCGGGTAAAGACCTGTTAATCCCTGAATCGGCTGTATTATGGACCGGCAAACGCTCGCTGGTGTATGTAAAAAAACCTGGTTTCGAACAACCTGTTTTTGAATACCGGGAAGTGGAGCTCGGCCCGCTTACCGGCGATCATTTCGTCGTTAAAAAAGGGCTTTCTGCCGGGGAAGAAGTGGTTACCAACGGCACGTTCAGCATCGATGCCGCCGCGCAATTAAGCGGCAAAGCCAGTATGATGAATCCTGAAGGCGGGGCCGCCCCTTCGATGCCCGGCATGAAAATGGATGATAAGTCCGGCCAGCATGGCAAAACAGAAGATCTCAAGACCCAGGTTCCCGGAGCTTTCCGGAACCAACTGGACCAGGTGATCGGAGCTTATCTCCGCTTAAAAGACGGGCTGGTAGCAGGGGATGAAAAAGCGGCTGCAAGATACAATGATGAGCTTTTATCAGCTTTAGATAAGGTAAACGGAGATTTGCTAAAAGGTCAGGCAAAGACCTTTTGGGCCGAAAAGAAAAACCTGCTGACTGAGCACACCCAATCGGGTAAAAAAGCTCAGGATATAGAAGCCCAACGCAGGCACTTTATTTCCCTTACCCAGCCACTGATCGAAATCGCCCAAGCTTTCGGCCCGGGTAGCCAAAAACTTTATGTGGACTATTGTCCGATGGCTAATAATAAACAGGGAGCCTTCTGGCTCAGTGAATCCAAAGAAATCCAAAATCCTTTTATGCCTCCCGAAATGAGTAGCTGTGGAGAGGTTAAACAGGAAATACTTGCAAACAAATAATTATTAACAATTAAAATTTCAAAATCATGAAGACCAACGTGTTAATGATCGCGATGGCGTCAGCAATGCTGGCCACATCCGTGACAACCAACAGTACAGCCAAAACTGTTAGCGAAACGGCTACTACCCGGCAGCAAACTGACAGTACTACTTTTAAAGGATGCTGTGGCATGTGTAAAAACCGTACCGAAAACGCCGGGGATATGAACAAAATGATGGAACATGCGGATGAAATGCACCAGGAAGCCGCGCCCATGATGAAAGCTTACCTGAACATCAGCAGTGCGCTGATAGCGGACGATCCTGCGGCTGCTCAGAAAGCAGCCAAAGACATGATGGACCTGCCGGAAGTCAATGGCCAGCTGAAAAGCAATTTGAGCGAGATAGCCGAAACGGCTGATCTGAAAGAACAGCGGAAACATTTTTCAGCGCTATCTGCCCAATTATATGAAATGGCGAAAACAGGGGAAATAACAGGAACGTCTCTGTACTGGAATCACTGCCCGATGGCCATGAATGGTGAAGGGGCATACTGGCTGAGCATGAGCGGGAAGATCAGTAATCCCTACATGGGACAAAAAATGCCAGGCTGTGGTTCGGTAAAAGAAACGCTCAATAATTAGTTCCAATAAGTCCTGTGAAAGAACGGCTGGGTCCGTCAGGATTCGCCGTTCTTTCCGCAGGCACCATATAAACGGTACCAGAAATATTATCAAGAAGAAACCATGATTCCCAGACATGTAAAAAAGCGGAGAAATAAGAAAGTAAAAAGCAAAGCTATTTACAGGGAAAAGATTCAGGGTTTCCTTGTTCTTG
>DATCYD010000313.1:0-3068 GCA_036570465.1 Anseongella sp. | reverse complement strand
ATATTAAAATACCGGGCATCAGCCGGATCGACAGGTACGTCATCAAACGATTCCTGGGTACTTTTTTTCTGACCCTGGCCCTGTTCATGGCCATAGCCGTGATTTTCGATTTTTCTGAAAAAATGGACGATTTCCTGAAATGGGAAGCTCCCCTGGACAGGATTATCTTTGATTACTATGTTAATTTCGTACTCTTTTACGCATCTCTGTTAAGCCCCTTTCTGATTTTTGTATCGGTTATTTTATTTACGGCCAAAATGGCCAACGATACCGAAATTGTGGCTATTTTAAGTGGCGGAGTCAGCTTCAACCGATTCCTTTATCCCTATTTTCTGGCCTCCATGTTCCTGGCAGCGGTGACATTTGTTTTCAATGGTTATATCATTCCTCCAGCCAATAAAACCAAATATGATTTTGAAATGGCCTATGAAGAAAAGAAAAACAGCGGAATCGCCCGTGATATTCATATGCAGCTGGAACAAGGCACTTTCGCCTACGTGGAATCGTTCAATATCGACAATAATATAGGCTACAAATTTTCCCTTGAGCGATTCGAAGGCATGGATTTGCGCTATAAACTGATGGCTGACCGTATTAAGTGGGACACCACATTAAATAAATGGCTGATCGAAGATTACAGCATCCGTTATATAGACAGTCTGCGGGAAAAGATGATCTACGGAACCCAGATTGATACCACCCTTGCGTTTCGACCGGATGATTTTGACGTAAAAGACGATGAGCTTACCACCACGATGACCATGGGAGAGCTGGAAGACAATATCCATAAGGAAAAAATTCGCGGTACAGGCAATCTGGAAGTTTTCCAGTACGAGTATCACCGCCGCTTTGCGTCCATCCTGACAGTCTTTATCCTGGTGCTTATCGGGGTTTCTCTATCTTCCCGGAAATCACGAGGAGGCGTGGGCACATCACTTGGCCTGGGAATCGGACTTAGCTTCTTATACGTGCTATTCATGCAGTTCGCCAGTGTCTTTTCCATACAGGGAAATGTGCCGCCTGTGATCGCTGCCTGGATGCCCAATGTGATCTTCGGATCAATCGCCTATTATTTATACAGGGTTGCACCTAAGTAATACCATAAAGCTACACCTGACGGTGTTCATCTGGGGATTCACTGCTATCCTCGGCTCGCTGATTTCCCTTAACGCCCAGTCATTGGTCTGGTACCGGATGCTGATTGCAGCCATTTCTCTTGCCGTTTTTCTCCGTTTTCGCGGCCAGTTTCAGCTGCTTCCGTTCCGCAGCCTGATACAGATACTGGGCATTGGCTTGTTGGTAGCTGCTCACTGGATCTGTTTCTTTCATGCAATCAAAGCATCTACCGTATCCGTCACGCTGGTGTGCCTCTCGTCACAAACGCTCTTCACCAGTTTGCTGGAACCACTTTTCAACCGAAAACGATTTTCCGGACTGGATGTGCTCACCGGTTTAATGATCATTGTAGGCATTTTCTTAATCTTTCATTTTGAGGCTGGTTACACCGAAGGCATCATTTCCGCACTTCTGGCAGCCTTGTTAGCCTGCCTTTTTACCATCTTTAATTCTTGGCAGGTGAAACGGCACGATCCAGTGCTGCTCAGTTTTTATGAAATGACAGGCGGCTGGCTAGGCATATCCATTTTCCTGGCGGCAGGCGGCGTGTTAGCCATCCCCGGGAACCTTACACCGGAGATCAAAGATCTCTTTTATTTATTCCTGCTTTCCACGGTTTGCACAGCCTTTGCTTACGTTTGGGGCCTTGCAGTAATGCGGGAACTTTCAGCCTACACGGTCATTCTGATCACCAATATGGAACCGGTGTATGGCATCCTCCTGGCAGCTTTGTTCTTCGGCGAAAGCGAAAAAATGAGCGGTGGGTTTTACGCCGGATCCCTGATCATTATCGCGGCGATCTTTCTGCACCCGGCTATCAAAAAATACCGGCTTGCGATCCCTGTCAAAAGACCATAGTGTTGTATTTTAAAAAAAAACTCCGGAAGGTTGTAGCGTTCGGACTTTTTTAATCGTTATTAGTAACAAAAGGTAGAATAAACGTCTCTCCATACATCTCTTATATACGGCAAAGCCCTGTCTCCGCTCACAGCGGGCAGGGCTTTTTTAATTGGACAAAGAGGCCTTTACCCCCGGGTGCCACGGGCCTTTTCAAATTTTTCCCTGATCACATCCTGAACGGTACGGTTTTCAATCTTGCTTTCCAACCAGGAAATAATATCCAGATAAAGAAAAGCCCGCTTCTCGTAAGGATGCTCGGCCAGGGGAAGCAGCCTGCTGCGCAGTTTCTGGAATTCATCCTTAAGCTGATACTCATAAATACGGCCGAGATTACGTAGAAACACCATAATTTCCTGTTGAACCTGATGGAGCTCATTCATTTTAACAATGAACTTATATACCGCCCGGATCTGGTAATCGAGGTGTTCATCAAGCCCTTCTTCGTAGCAAGCGATCAGGTGCAGGATCCGGGCAAAGCATTGCAGATCTTCCCGCAGGCCTTCTTCCCGGCAGTCGGTCACTTTTTTCAGATAGACAATCGCGTTCAGGTTATCACCACTCCCGAAATACAGGCAAGCGACCTTATAATACAGAACCAGGATATGATGCTGGTCCAAACCAGGCCGGGTCCGGTCCAGCATCGTGAATAAACCGGGCAATACTTCCCGCACGCCCTGTGAAAAGGTGCCTTCCATGAAGTACTTGTTAATCCGGTTAGTATAAAGGTACATCGTTGCAAGGGTTTCAGTGCTTCCCTCCAGGAGAATCTCTCCGCTTTCAATATCCTTTGCGAATTTCTCGAGGTTCTCCCGGAACCTGATATGATGTTGCAGGTAAAAAAGTGTGTCGAGCAGGTAATGATAGCTTTTCAGATAGGTACCCGGGCTGATTTTCTTCATGATGGGATAGGTTTCATAAAGATCCACCCAATGCTGTGCCGAACGATAACATAGCGGAAAATCCTGCATAATATGATAATACCACACCTGCGCCTGATACAAGAACATTTTTTCATAAAAACCAAGCTTGTCAATCTCCAGGTCCGGCAGGTT
>DATCYD010000312.1:0-6186 GCA_036570465.1 Anseongella sp. | reverse complement strand
CGGAAAAATACATCAACTTCGCCTGGTACTGGGAGATGAAAACTGGATTACCATTAATGGCGAAGACCATGCCTTAAAGACCCCCAGCGCCCAGCAGTCCGGACTGAAGCTCAATATCAATGCCGATGTGGTGCCAGGTATTATTTATGGGTTGGTTCTTGACTTCGATGTGGCCAAATCAATTGTAGAGGCCGGGAAAAGCGGGAAGTATATCTTAAAGCCGGTGATCCGAACCTTCCTTGATGCCCAGGGTGGCAATCTCATGGGTAGCGTCCTGCCGGATTCAGCGCAAACAGCAGTGCTGGCCATCGTTGGAGATGACACCATCAGCACCTATACCAGTGACGATGGAGGCTTTCTTTTCAGGTCTCTTGATCCCGGCACCTATCAGCTCCGGTTTATCCCTGATTCTCTAAGTGGCTTCCTGCCCCTGGATACAGCCGGTGTGATCGTGGAAGAAGGACAGGTAACGGATATCGGGGTGGTTACCCTGGTTGAATAATATGACAAGACGTTTAAGCATATTATTTGCGGCGCTCCCGTTGGCACTCCTGCTATGCTGGAGTTGCGAGAAGCAGGATTTTACAGAGCCTGCCCCCCTTGAACTGAAGCTTTCGGTTACTGAAACACCAGCCATGGGGGGCAAGCTTGAATTTGGAGAACTCCTGATGCATCCTTCGGGAATTGAAATCGAAGGGATGCGTTCCACCGGAAGTGATGTGTTTCTTGAACGTGACCTTCGTGCCAACGCGATCGCCGTGGGCGGACAGCCATCCATTCATTTCGATATTCCCCAGGGCATTTACAACCGGCTGACGATAAGTTTGTCATTTGATGCGGATGCAGAAACGGAAGCGGAGTTCGAAGATGACCTGGAGGATCTGCTGGACGACCTCTCCGGAGGCATTGCGAACCTGACGACAGAAGAGGAGCTGGGTGAATTGATCCTGGACTATCTCGAAGATGATCCCGCTTTTGTTTATTCCGGCACCTATGTCCGGGCAGGAGAAGAACTTGAGTTGCTGTTGGTGATCAATGACCCCTTTGTGCTGAACACCACCGCCGTCAATGGAAAAGGTTCTCGTGAGATCGCCCTTGAGAAAGGACGAGGCAACCGGGCCTCGCTTCATTTCGACGTAAATAAGTGGTTTTCAATTGTGCCGGAAGCGTTGGTGGAAAAATCACCTGTTGGAATTGCGGATGGGAAAAAATATGTGTTGATCCACAAGAAACTTAATCCGGGGCTTTTCAATATGCTATATAACCGGATTGAGCAATACACAACGTTGGTGGTTAATGAATAAAGGCGGCAATGCCAATACTGACCGGGAACTGATTGAAGACTGCCTGCGCAATTCACGCAAGGCACAGGAACTGCTTTATCGCAAATATGCCAAAACAATGTTCCACGTTTGTCTTTCCTATTGCACCGATCGTGACCAGTCGAAAGACATCCTGCAAGAAGCCTTTATTAAGGCATTCCGTAATCTGAGGACATTCCGGAGCGGAAACTCGTTCGAGGGATGGCTCCGCCGGATCGTCATCAATACCGCGCTTGACTACCTTCGCAAATCGAAAAAATGGTCATTCATCGTTACGCAGGAAACTGCGGCGGACACGGAAGACACTGACGATCCGCCGGCTTTCCCTTATCAGACAAACCAGGTCCTGCGCCTGGTCGGCGAATTGCCGCCCGGAGCCAGAGCTGTTTTTAACCTGTATGCCCTGGACGAGCTAAGTCATAAGGAAATTGCCAGCCGCCTGAACATTTCAGAAGGGACGTCCAAATCCCAATACAACCGGGCGCGAACCCTGCTGAAACAATGGCTGAAAAAAGAGGAGGAAGAACAGTGAAGAAGGATTGGATAAAGGACGCATACCGCAACTGGTTCAACCGGCTCGACGAGGAAGTCCCTGAAGAAGTCTGGGAAGGGGTTGCGGACGAACTGGACATCGACGAGGTCTGGAACAATGTACAGACCGAACTGGACCGCGCAGAGGTGATTCCCTGGCTACGCTGGCTGCCACGGGCGGCCGCCGTGTTGCTGTTACTGATCTCGGCGCTTGCCGCTTACTGGTACCTCTCCCCGGCCGGACAGGAAAAACAGGTGGCCGGAAGCAATGCGATCCCACGCCCTCCGGCCGCGGATAGCCGGGCCCTCCCCGATTCCGGAAGTTTTCCCTCCGGCGAAGCCGGGCGGGCACAGGTCATTCCCGGACACTCATCCTCTGCCGAACAACCGTTTCCCGAAGAGCGGGGCCTTGCCGGGATACGGCAACCCCTGGAAGAACTTCAAGTTGCTCAGGACAGGCCTGACCTGGACCTGGCATTCCTGTTGCAGCCTGTGAATGCGCAACTGAAGCCCCGGCTCAGCCCACCCGGAGAGTCAACTTATTCTGCTTATTCTGCACAGCTGTACGACAAGGACCCGGTAACATCCTCCGGGGGAACCACATCGTTCATTCGCCTTCAACGCTTAGGTATTATTTCTGCCTATAGCAATACCTGGATGCTGAACCGCGAAACATTCAGCGGATTGCAGCCGTCCACCCTGAATACCACCTCGTTTACCTACAGCACCAACATTGGTATCAATGCCGGTTTTCTCCTGGGAGGAAAGCACCGGGTCAGCGCAGAAATGTATCTGAATTCTACCTCCGGTCAGGAGTACCGGCAATACATCGAGGCCAGCTATCAGCGCCGCGATATCCGGCTTGACTATTACAAAGCTCAGCTATACTATCAGCTGCCGGTATTCAAGGGTAAAGGCGACATCCTGGCCGGCGCATACGCTTCTTACCTGAAGAGAGGCAGGGAAAAAATTTCAGATGAGGTCCAGACCGTTGAAAGGCTTTACCATCCAATGGATTATGGGATCATGGCTGGTTTCCAGTTCAACCTGCCCGTGAATAGCCACTTAATACTCCAACCTGGAATTCGTATAAATTACGGCCTGCCTAATATTTTCAAAGGCGACCGGTACATCCCGCAAAATTTCCTTCGTACCCACAACGCAGCCGCCGGTCTCTATCTGGGTATTGGTTATCGCTTTCCAACCTTTTAGTCTGAAACACGTCTTCATTTCAGAAACACAAATCATTAAGCTCAATTAAACATGAAAAGACTCAGTATTTTCTTTTTTCCGGTTTTGTGCGGCTCTCTGTTAATGACAGGATGTGAAGAAGACGCCGGCGGCGATCAAAATCAGAACCAAAGTAACGTATCGGTCGTTGCAAAAGCCGATCAATCTCCGCAAACGGAAGCTGTTGCTACCCGCAGTACGAATGCCACAGCCACCGGAACGGTCGTTACGGATGCGAAAATATCCCTCAATGAATTTGAACTGGAAATGTTAAACCTGTCCGTATCCCTGGATGTCCTGTCTGAACTGGAGATTGAACTCAAGCAGCCGAGGATCATTACCCTTGTTGCTGACGGAGAAGCTAAAAGCGAAATAATCGCGGAAGGGAAACTGGAAAACGGCGTGTACAGCGAAGCCGAATTCAGTTATTATAAAAACCTCACTGTGGAAGCTTCCGATGAAATGTACGGGAAATCCATTCTTGTAAAGGGAACCTGGAACGGAGCGCCCTTTGTGTGCTGGACTGATGAGGAAAACGAGGTCGAAATCGATTTTGAAGATGAGGGTATCACCGTGGAAGGATCGCAGGAGATCAATGTGATCTTTCACGTCAACCGGCTCGTCAGCGAAATTGACTTCTCGCTGGCAGTCGATGGCAATGCCGACGGCGTGATCGAAATAGGTCCTGAAGGTGTTGACGGGAATACAGCCTTATATACTACCATCAAGGCCGGGCTGCGGGGAATGGCGCAACTGTGATAAAAGGGATAGCGAAAGCCATTCTCACAGTCCGCCTGGACGTTCCATACTGAATCGAAGGTCGCTGATCTTTCCCCGGAACGAATCAGCCTCCGGTGCGTCCCGTATAAAGCCATTGGAAACATAACCTCCGTTGATGGCAGTACGGGACGCACCGGAGGTTCCTTCCAGTACCAGCTGCCCGTTGAAAAACAACCTGAACACGCCACCCGGACCGAGACGCAGGAGAAAGTGTCCGCCCCCTTTTTCCAGCCGGCTGCTGTAAAAAGTCTTACCCCGATCAAAGGCAAGCGCCATTTTCCCTTCTTTAACACGCAGCGTGAACTGACGGAAATATCGACAAATGACTCCGTTGAAATCTTCGCCTTGTAAATAGCCTGAAACAAAAAGTGTATCAGGATCCCACCGCTCTTTATCAAAGGACAGATGAAATGCAGCTTCCCCCTGGGGCAACTCATAAGAATGAGCCAGGAATAAAGGGAAATGTCCTTTCTTGATTTGTTCAGTGGTTTCTCCCTGCCTGGTCAGTTCCTTCTCCAGCAATGCAGATAGCTGCTGGCGTTGCGCGCTAAACCGCGGATCACCAGCCAGATTATTCAACTCTTCCGGATCACTGGCAAGGTGGTATAATTCAGCCGGAGGCCGGTAACTGTACCGTTGCAGCAAAAATGACGTTTGTTCATCGGACCGTGCGCCTTCAACCCAGGAGTCAAAATAATACATATTCTGCTCCACTTCGTCGATATGGGTGATGAACTGACGTCCAGGATGATAATTACGGATATAATGAAAGCCCTCACGGGAAATTACCGTGCGGGCCGGTGTATAATTGTACCAATAGTGGGGCTCTACGGAAGTTTCAGCGAATATAAAGTCCCGGTGCTCCTTCCTCTTACCTGTCATGACCGAAACAAAACTCTTCCCGTCCAGATCTTCCGGCGGCGATCCGCCGGCCAGCTCGATCAGGGTTGGCGTAATGTCAGTCAGTGACACCATCGCATCCGAAATGCTTCCGTGAGATATCTTCCCCGGCCAGCGCGCAATCAGCGGAACACGCAACCCCCGATCATAAACCGTCCATTTCGCACCGGGGAACTGAGTTCCCTGATCGGAGAAGAACAAAAATATCGTATTCTCTCGCGCCCCGGCGGCATCCAGCGCCTGGAGCACTTCTCCCAGCATCCGGTCTGCTTCACCAATGCTTTGGTAATAGGCGGCAAGCGCCTCCCGGGTGGCATGAGTATCTGCCAGGTATTCGGGAAGCTTCAGCGTTGAGGGGTCAAAATCCTTGTTCTTTACCCATGGTACGTGTGGAAGCCAGGGAGCCACCAGCAGGCACAGCGGCTGCTGCGGTCGTTCCTGAAAATGCCGGACAATGAAGCGCGCGGTTTCCTTCCGGGGATCGGACCGGGTGGAAATTGGTTCGTACCGGCCAAACTCCTTTCCGATATATTCGAAGGGAAAGGTTTCCCGGGGCGTCACATGTGTTTTCCCGGCCAGGACCACCCGGTAACCAAGCGGTTTCAGGTAATGCGGAAGACTTTTCACACCCGGACGAACAGCGAAATGATTCATTTGACAACCATTCCGAAAAGGATATAAGCCTGTAAGCAAGCTGCTCCGCGAAGGCGTACACATGGAAGACGCCGCATAAGCAGACGTAAACCGCATTCCTTCCGACGCAAGGCGGTCCATATTCGGTGTCCGCACATCACTATTGCCATAACAACCTAAATCCGACTGATTTTGATCATCCGTAATGAACACCACAATATTCGGCCGCCCGCCTACATTCACAGCCATTTCCTTGTCCTGGGCGAACACGCTCTGCTCACCGGCAAAACCCAGCGCCCCAATCAAAAAACCAAAACAAATTGCTTTCATAAGCAAGAAAAGTACGAATTCAAAAACAAAATTCCGCCCTCGCTCTTGAGAAAGGAAAGCGGAATCTGCCTTTTCAGAAATCAAGAAATCTGAAACGGCTGCGCGCCAGCGAACTTCCGCCTGGGGCGGGGTTTAGTCCTCTGTTGGAGCAGGAATTTCAGTCAGCGGCGGAACATTGTTCTCATACCCTGTATAACCCTTGTTCTGGTTGATCTGACCCTGTGTATTGGTGTTAATAGCATCTGCAGGTATAGGCCATAACACATGGTACGGACTCATCGTGTATTCGTCACCATGGCGGGTCTTCACGCCTTGGTTATAAAATTCAGTTTTTTCCATCAGCCGGTCGTACCAGAAATTATTTTCCGAGAAGCTTTCCATGCTATAGGATTTCCCATTGTAGGCCGTTTTACCCGTCATGGCAAAAATATAAGAGATCCGGTTTAATTCGGTTTTCCGA
>DATCYD010000311.1:0-9713 GCA_036570465.1 Anseongella sp. | reverse complement strand
CATGTGAGAACCTGCATGGTCGAACAAGGAATGATAAAGCGCCTTAAATTCATCCTGGAGTAGTCCATCTTTGGTAAAACAGATGCGGTCTATGGCTTGGGTTGCACTTTCTCCTACTCTTACTTCCTTCAAATAATGTGGAATTCCACCCATTATCATGTAAAGCTGAAGGATTTGATAGTAGTCAAGGTTTACCTTCTTTGCTTTCAGGAAATCAGCGGTTTCTTTTAAGGTGAATGGCATTAATCTGATTCGTCTGGTAACCCGGTTATAGAGTCCTCCCCGATTATTGATTACTTTTTGGATCATCCATGCGGCTGCAGAGCCACAAATGACAACAATCAGATTATGTTGGCGGGAAGCCCAACTATTCCAGAAACTCTCAAATGCGCTTAAAAAACCAGAACGCGGTGTATTAATCCATGGAAATTCATCAAAAAAAATGACTTTTCGTTGTTTTTTTAGAAGGGGGGTGAGATAGTCAATTAACATTGAGAAGGCTTGGATCCAGTTTGATGGTGTTGCCAGAGGTAAGCTTTTTGATGCCCTTGTCAACGCGAGAGTAAAGCTTTCCAGCTGGTTCTTTAACGCAGCGTGATGGGTGCCCGTAAACTCGAACACCAGTTCTTCTCCGAAAGTGTTTTGAATTAGAAAAGTCTTCCCTACGCGCCTTCGTCCATAAACTGCGACAAGTTCCGGCTCGTTTGATTTTTCGATTTCCAGAAGGAGAGTTTTCTCGTTTTGTCTGCCGATTAGAGTCATTATTAATGGGTTTTGGCCAATTATAACTTTTTATATCTGGCCAAAACTACAAAAAAAAGACAGTTTTGGCCAATTATAACTTTTTATATCTGGCCAAAACTGTAAAAAAAAGAGTTTTGGCCAATTATAAAGGGAGGGATCCATTACAAAAGCAGCACATCGATGCGGTGGGCATGAACCATATTGAGGCTGTCAGACCAGACAAAAACAGTGAAACGGCCGTCCTGGGAGGCCACCAGGGCCATGGCGTCGCGTTGATCATGGACGAACTGGGCGGCGGCAAGATGGCGTGTGCCGCCAATTTTCGCGGGATGAACGATGGTAGGCTCGACTCCGGCAACGGGTTCGGTCATCATGACCTCTTCGGCGGGGGCGCTAACGGAGGCCCTGGCGACTTTGGCTCCGAAGGCGAGCAGGGTATGGTCCCGGGTGAGAACGGTGGCTCCATCTACTGCCGTAAATCCGCCAACAATATCGATGGCTCGGATAAAGGATTCATGCCATTCCGGGGTTCCGCGTTGTGATTGATCCATTTGCATCAGATCGGTTAACGTATCGAACGCGGGAATGACGGGGTAACTGATGGGGTGGATCACTGATTCCCGCCATTGCTGAGTTCCGGCGGGGACCACCAGGACCAGGGCGCCTTTGGCATGGGAGCGAATGGATGCGGCTAGTTCTACCAGGACATTGACTGATTCTCCTGTCAGCAGAGACATGTGTTTGCCCAGTAGCGAGTTAAGCAGGGATGTGCAGGGACCCGTTGCCTGGCTGTTCCGGTCGATGACCTTTATCTGGTCTGCGTTCAGGATGGCAACGTTGGCGAATTTTCCGAAGCCGCTGGTTTGTTTGTGCTTTACTACCAGCAGACCCGGGTCAACAACTTCCAGGACGAAACAGAGCTCAGGAATTACATGGGTGCTTCCCCAAATGTAAAGATCATTGTCTTCGTGCCAGACGCCCAGATGAATGCCGGGATGTGTGACGGCAGGGGAAAGTTTTACCAGATTATAGGGCGTCAGTCTTACTTTCTGGCCAAAGATCAGTGGGTTCCGGGTATGTTTTGGCTCCAGAAATGCCAGTGATATTTTGGGTGAATATCCTTCTTCACGTTGCAGGCTAGCCCAGAATGCGGCATCGATGATGGCTTCAATGAAGGTTGACCGGGGCAAATGCTCCCGGGCTTGTTCACGGGAGCCTGCTTGTTCCCATTGTTTTCCGAAGTGCGTTTCCAGAGTGCCGGCAACCATCCGTGCCGCCAGGTATGTGGGTTCGGAGATCATGGAAAATGTTTGTTTATCGGTCTTCTTTCACATCTTCCCGCGGTGGACTGAAAAGGATCCGCCAGCCCTCGCGGAAGCTTCGTGCTTTCCGGATGTCACGGAAAATATCAGCCCATTCGTGGAAAACCAAATAAATGGGGTTATAAGAGGCTACTGGCTTGGTGATTCCATAGGTGGGTGTTTCTTCTTCTTCCATGAAGGTTCCGAATATCCGGTCCCAGACGATAAAGGTGGAACCGTAGTTCTTATCCAGGTATTTCTCGTTACTGGCGTGGTGGACGCGGTGATGCGATGGTGTGGTGAAGACGTATTCAATGAAGGCCGGGAGCTTTCCGATATACTCTGTGTGGATCCAGAATTGATACAGGATGGCCACCTGGTGGCAAATGAAGAAGACAAAAGGATCAAACCCAACCATAATCACCGGTATAAAGAAGATAAACTTGATGTGCTGCGTCCAGCTGAGGCGGAATGATACTGAGAAGTTATATTTTTTCGAGTTGTGGTGGGTGACATGCGTGGCCCACCAGAAGCGATTCTCATGAGCGACGCGGTGAGCCCAGTAACGGGCCAGGTCCAGCAGGATGAAACAGGGAATAAAGGACCACCAGGTGGGTGGAATCTTCCAGGGTACGAGGTTCCAGAAAAACAGGGCGGCGCCGAAAACAACTACTTTTAGCAAAGCGCTGATGCCGACATTGACCAGTCCGATGGTAGTGGCGGCCAGAAAATCTTTCCCGTCATAGGCATCTCTGTGCCTGTAAATACTCCATCCCCATTCGGCGAAAACCAGAATAAACATCACAGGAGCGGCCCACAAGATCACATTCGGCCAATCTGACGCTCCTAAATCATCCAAAGTCACATAGTTCTCAAACATATTCCGCAAGGTAGGCATTTTTCGCTAAAAGTATGCCGGACTATCCTTCCGCCAGGGGCCAGGCCAGGACTTATAGTGAGGGACCTTCGCTGATGATTTTTCCTTCGGAGAGAACAGCAATCTGACGGGTCATGTGATTTAGAGTGGATAAAGAATGACTCGCCAGCATGGCTGTAAAGGGCCGGGCTCGGTGAATCTGAAGCAGGTATTCCTGCAGATTGTGTCTCATATCGTCGTCAAGTGCCGAAAAGGGCTCGTCCAGCATCAGAAGGCGGGGACGACGCACCAGTGCCCGGGCCAGCGCTACCCGCTGTTTCTGTCCTCCTGACAACCGGTCTGGTTTTGCATCTTTCAGGGCTTCTAATTGCATGATCTCAATCAGCTCCCGGACAATCCGCCGGTCTTCTCCCCTTTTTAGCGCAAAGGCCAGATTTTGGTCCACGGTCATGTTTGGGAAAAGAGCAAATTCCTGAAAGACCATGGCCGCGTCCCGTTTTCCCGGAGGAATAAAAATCCTTTTCCGTGTATCGCACCATGTTTCGCCATTGATCCGAAGGAATCCATTGTGTGGCCGGAGAAGCCCTGCCATAAAACGGAGAAGGGTGGTTTTACCTGCGCCTGAGGGACCGTAAATGCCCACCCATTCGCCCTCCTTCATGTGCAGGGCGATGTCCATGTTCATTTCACCCGAAGGGAAGGATAGCTTTTTTTGAAATTCAAGCTTGATCATGGGCTTTCTTTTTGAAATAGTTTCCGTTGATCAAATGAACCGCCAGTACGATGAAAAAAGTGAAGGCAAACAGGATGAGGGAGTACCGTCCTGCCATATCATACCGCAGCGCTTCTACTTCATCATAAATGGCAATGGAGGCAACTTTGGTTTCGCCGGGAATGCTACCTCCGATCATCAGCACCACGCCGAATTCTCCAATGGTATGTGCAAAGGATAATATGATACCCGTGAGCAGGGAGGGCTTGATGTTGGGCAGCAATACCCGGTATAATAGGGTCCACCTTGATTTTCCGAGGGTAAGCGCCGCTTCCCTGAGTGAGGGAGGCAGCCCTGCCAGCCCTGACTGTACCGGTTGAACCATAAACGGAAGGCTGTAAATAACCGAGGCGAATACCAGTCCGGGAAAGGAAAAGATCAGCCGCAACCCCAGGTGCTGGTCCAACCATCCGCCGAGAGACCCCGATGGGCTCAGTAATATCAACAAATAAAATCCAAGAACGGTTGGCGGAAGTACCAGTGGCATGCTTACCAGCGTTTCTATCACCGGTTTCACTCGCGCCCGGGAACCGGACAGCCACCAGGCCAACGGAATGCCTGTCAGCATCAGCAGGAAAGTGGTGGTCAACGCCAGTTTTAATGTCAGCAACAAGGGTTCCCAGTCAATCATCTTATTTAATGAACTTGGTTGTCAATCAGGAACCCATATTCTTCCAGGATCGCCTTGCACTTAGCCGAAAACAGGAATTCATAAAATTGCTGCGCCGCTTGCTGCCGGGCCTCGTGCTGTGCCGGGGCCACTGCCCGGGACGCTTGCCGTAAGTCCTTATTGTTCAGGATAACCACTCCCTGCCGGATAGGTGGATAAGCAGCCGTATCAAGCCAGCTCCAGCTTCCCTGTTGGCTGAGATCAGATGCCAAAAGAGCAGAAAGCGCTGTAAACCCTGCATCCGCTGCTCCGGAATGCATAAAATGATTCACCTGGGAAATACTTTCTCCATATACCAGTTTTTTGGCAAGTCTTGCATATAGTCCTGTCCGGCGCAAATATGCCTCGGCAGCAACACCGTAGGGCGCTGTCCCGGGATTGGCTATTGCGATATGTGAAATGTCCGGTGAATCCAGTGAGGTAACAGTACTGTCAGCCAGCCAGAGCACCAGTTGGCCCCGGGCGTACACCCTGGGGGAAGCGATCGCATGGCCGCTGTTGAACAAAGTCTCAGGGTAGCGCATATCAGCCGAAAGAAATACATCGTAAGGCGCCCCCTCACTGATCTGTGCCGTTAGCTTTCCGGAAGAAGAGATCACAAGCTCGCATGGAATGCCGCTTTCCTGTGTAAAAGATTTAACAATCTCTTCAATGGCGAACTGCATATTCGCTGCCGCAGCAATTGTTAGTTTCTCCCCCTGCTCCGCGGCTTTTTGCGGTACACACCCGCCCGGCAGCAGAAAACCAGCCAGAAAAATCATCAGCCAAAAGAAACAAGTCCATTGTCGCATCTTCACAGCCCGGATAAAAGCCTTTAGACAGCGTTAGGGATCGTGAACGCTGAATCATTCTTGCAATTATAGTATAAAGAGTTCGATTTGCAAGGTGGAATTTGATTTTTACATCCGGACAATAGGATTCGCAAATCAATAATAAAGAAACGGCGGTAAAATAAAAAGAGGCTGCTCAATTTACTTTTGAGACAGCCTCTTTTTCAGTGTAGCGGGGGCCAGACTCGAACTGACGACCTTCGGGTTATGAGCCCGACGAGCTACCAACTGCTCCACCCCGCATTGTTTTTGTTGGACTGCAAAGGTACGAGTTTTTTTCAGCCGGCCAAAATATATTGTACAATTAGATTTTAGTGACCCCGACTCTTATTTTAGAGATCCGGACGTTAATATCGAACGTTCAATGCCTAATTCCAGGCCCCGTAGTTCGGCCAGACCACGAAGGCGGCCGATGGCGGAATACCCTGGATTAGTTTGCTTGTTCAGGTCATCGAGCATTTGATGGCCATGGTCCGGACGCATGGGGATCCGGTGGTCCGGCTGGCCTTTGGCGAGTCGGTGGTGTTGCTCGGTGACCAGTGCTTTGACAACAGCATACATATCGAGGTTTCCTTCCAGGTGGTTGGCTTCGTAGAAGCTGCCGTCTGCTTCACGTTGGGTGCTTCTCAGGTGAACGAAATGAATCCGGTCTGCCAAACGGCTGGCCATGCCGGGCAGGTCGTTATCGGCGCGGACACCGTAAGAACCGGTGCAAAAGCAAAGCCCGTTGGCAGGGTCGTTGACAGCATCGAGTACCTCCCGGGCATCGGCTTCCGTACTAACTACGCGGGGGAGGCCCAGGATCGGATAGGGTGGATCATCCGGATGGATGGCCATGCGAACGCCTTCTTCGGAGGCAACCGGGATGATGGCTCGAAGGAATTCCTTTAAGTTCTCCCGCAATTCAGGCGCGTCTATCTCCCGGTAGGTATCGAGGATGCCCTGAAATTGTTTTAGAGAATAGCTTGATTCTGCTCCCGGAAGGCCGGCGATAACGTTCCGTACGAGCAGGTCTTTTTCTGCTTCGTTGGCTGATGCTATAAATGCACGGGCCTTTTCAGTAATTTCCTGGTCATAGTCTGCTTCGGCGCCGGGTCGCTTCAGAAGAAATAGTTCGAAGGCGGCAAAGTGGACGGCATCAAAACGGAGGGCACGGGAGCCGTCTTCGACTTCCCAGGCCAGGTCAGTGCGTGTCCAGTCGAGCACGGGCATGAAATTGTAGCAAATGACGTTAATGCCACAACTTGCCAGGTTTCGGATGCTTTGTTTGTAATGTTCAATGTAGGTGCGGTAATCGCCTGAACGCGTTTTGATGGCCTCGTGAACGGGGATGCTTTCAACCACGGACCAACGCAGGTTGCGCTCCCGGTTATTCTTTTCATCGTGACGGATCTCCGTCTTTCGTTTTTCGATCTCCTCAACCGTCCAGATCTCTCCATTCGGTACATGGTGCAAGGCCGTCACAATACCTGTGGCCCCTGCCTGCATCACGTCCGAAAGACGAACCGGGTCACCCGGCCCGTACCATCTCCAGGTTTGTTCGAATCCCACAATTCTATAATTTCGGGTTTTGGGTTTCGGGGTTCTGGTTGGTTGCAACGCGTGCAGGCCAGAACCCCGAAACTTTTAAAGTTTTGCTCGTTCTAATTTTGGTGCCAGCAGGTGGATCAGCAGCAAGGCTAACAGATATGCACAGCTGGCATAAATGAATATCGGGAGGTAGCCCGCCGCGTTGACTATATAGCCGGTGGCTGCTGTCAGGATGGTTCCTCCGATGGCGCCCCAGACTCCGCCGATGCCCACTACAGAGGCGACTGCCTTCTTGGGGAACATATCAGAAACGAGGCAGAACAGGTTGGCCGAGAAGCCCTGGTGGGCCGAAGTGGCAACCGCAATGATCGCGATGGCTACGACCAGGCTGTCCGTCATGGAGGCGAAGAAAATAGGGATGACTGTTACTCCGCAGATAAACATGGTCATTTTTCGTGCTTTGTTCACGGACCATCCGTTTTCAATGAACCGGGTGGCCAGCCAACCATAGAAAATACTTCCAACGTCTGATACCAGGTAAATTATAATGAAAGGAAGTCCGATGCTTTTCAGGTCCAGATGCTGGTCCAGCGACTGGCTGTCCTGGAAGAAGGAAGGCAACCAGAACAGAAACATCCACCAAACGCAGTCAGTCATGAATTTTCCGGCAGCAAAGGCCCAGGTCTGACGATATTTGAAAAGTTTGGCCCAGGGAACCTTGGTGACATCGGCATTGTCTTTTTCGTCGGCGTCGCTATTGATCAGATCCAGCTCTTCTTTCGTGATTTTTTCGTGTTCTTCAGGACGCTTGTAAATTTTCAACCAAAAGAAAAGCAATAAGAAACCAATGATACCGGTAATGATGAAGGAGTATTCCCAACCCCAGGTGAGGATGATCCAGGGTACGAACAATGCGGTCAGGATCACACCCACGTTGGTTCCCGCATTGAATATTCCTGTGGCAAGGGATCGTTCCTTTTTTGGAAACCACTCAGCGACGGTTTTTATACTCGCCGGAAAGTTCCCGGCTTCTCCGAAACCAAGGAGGAAACGAAGGCTTAGCAACCCTCCAATGGAACCTACGAATCCTGTTCCGATTGCGGCAACTCCCCAAAGGGTCATAGCGGAAGCAAATCCCTTGCGGGTTCCTATGCGGTCAATAAACCAACCAATAAGAATGAATCCAACCGCATAGGCTATTTTAAATGCGGCGTCTATCCAGCCTTTTACTTCATTAAATTCAGCATGGTGTACTTCGGTGAGCGGGGTGTCTTCGGGGATGTTCATGATCGCCCGCTGGAATCCTTCATCGATGACGGTAAATGATATTACCTGCCGGTCAATATAGTTGACCGTGGTAATAAAAAACAAGAGGGCAAGAATCCGCCAGCGATAACCTTTCCGGAATATATTCATGATACCTTGGTTAGTTTAGTTTAGTTTGAAATTAGTATTTAAAGTGTTCGTATGATCTCCAGTGCGGACCGGGCAGTGCTCTCAAGCTGGCCCCAATCCTTGTTGCGTATCAGTTCTTTCGGGAAAAGGCTGGATCCGATGCCCACGCAGGTGGCGCCGGCATTGAACCATTTTGCCAGATTCTCGGCGGTTGGTTCCACTCCTCCGGTTACCATGATGCTGGTCCAGGGCATGGGGCCTTTAATAGCCTTGATGAAGCCGGGCCCCAATACATTGGCCGGAAAGAGCTTAACCACTTCGGCGCCAAGTTCCTCGGCCAGTGATATTTCAGTAATGGTGGAAGCTCCCGGCATCCACGCGATTTTCCGGCGATTGCATACCAGGGCCACATCACTCTTGATAACAGGCGCAACAATGAAATTAGCGCCCAGTTGTATATACAAGGCCGCAGTAGGTGCGTCCATGATGGTGCCCACACCGAGAATGAGGTCAGGCAGCTCCTTTTTCACATATTGGGAAAGTTCGGCAAATATCTCATGGGCGAAATCACCCCGGTTTGTATATTCGATCACCCGAACCCCAGCCTTATAACAAGCCTTAAAGACTTCCTTGCATATTTCAGGATCCTCATTATAAAACAAAGGCACAAACCTGGTTTCATGCAGTACCCGATAAACTTCCATTCTTTTAAACCGCGCCATAAAAATAACCTTTAATCAGAAACTCTAAACCAGTAACCAGAAACTAACGACTAACCCTTCCCGAAGCATCCCCCGACATCAACTTTTCCACTTCCGAAACCGTCACCCGGTTATAATCACCACGGATGGTGTGCTTCAGACAAGATGCCGCCGTGGCGAAATTCAGTGCCTTCTGATCATCTCCTTCGTAAGTGACCAGGCCGTAAATCAGGCCTCCCATGAAGGAGTCGCCACCACCTACCCGGTCCACGATGTGTGTAATCTGATAAGTGGGAGCAGTAAACAAGGTGTTGCCATCGAATAATACGCCTGACCAGCTGTTGTGATTGGCATTGATGGAACCCCGCAGGGTAATGATCACCTTTTTGGCCCGGGGGAACCGCTTCATCATCTGACGGCAAACCGATTCGTAACCCTCTGCTTCTACATGACCGCTGGTGACATCGGCTCCTTCGGGATGGATCCCGAATACTTTTTCGGCATCTTCTTCATTACCCAGGATGACATCGCAGCCAGCTACCAGATCTGGCATTACCTCAGAAGCGGCTTTTCCATATTTCCAAAGATTTTTCCTGAAGTTCAGATCGCAGGAAACGGTGATTCCTTTTTCATTGGCCTTTTGGATTCCTTCCAGGCAAACCTCAGCAGCACCTTGTGAAATGGCCGGCGTGATCCCGGTCCAGTGGAACCACTGGACACCATCTAGCGTTTTATCCCAATCGATCATGCCTGGTTCGATGGTGGAAATGGATGAATGCGCCCGGTCATAAATGACCTTGCTGGCACGACTGACACTGCCTGTTTCCAGGAAGTAGATGCCCAGCCGTTCGCCTCCGTAAAGGATGCTTCCTGTATCTACCTGCAAGCCCCTG
>DATCYD010000310.1:0-5816 GCA_036570465.1 Anseongella sp. | reverse complement strand
GAAGGACGCGTCTTCTACGGCCATTTATGGTTCCAGGGGAGCAAACGGTGTTGTGATGATCACGACGAAGAAAGGAGGTTTTAATCAGAATAGTATTCAAGTGTCTTCCATGTACGGTATTCAGCAAATTCCCCAGCGGGGAAGGCCTCAAATGCTGAATCAGCGGGAGTTTGCTGAATTGCAGCAGGATAAGATCCGCATTGTTGTCCGTCAGCGGGAACACCGGGAAGCTACATTGGATGACTTTCCGGAGATGTACCGGCACCCCGAACAGCTGGTGGGAAATGGCACTGACTGGTACGACCTTCTTTTGCAAACAGCCGCTACCCAGGATCATACAATTAATATCAATAGCGGCAATGACCGTACCCGGTTTAATATGGGCCTGGGATATTTTCAACAAGAAGGTGCATTGAAATATACGGGTATGAAGCGCTACAGCGCAAGTATCAGCGGGGAAACACGCTTAGGGCCGGTAAAAATCGGTGCAACCATTCAGCCCAGCTACATTGATCAGGTTCGTACCCAAACCAATACGAACCGTCATGATGTGATTGGCACTGCATTGTGGGGAAGCCCCTTGCTGTCGCCTTACGAAGAGAATGGTGAACTGGTACCCTATCTTAAAACTCCGTCCAGCCCCTATCATTCGGCATGGAGTTTTCCGAACCCTTTGTTTGTCCTGCGTGAAAGCACTGCCTCGCAGCAGAACTTCCGCAACCTGGGATCGGCGCATGTGGAGTGGGAGATCATTCCCGGGTTAAAGGCGAAAACCTCCCTGAATACAATATGGACTACCGGAAAATCGGACCGTTATATTCCAGGTACGGTGGGTAATGGCAATGCCGCGCCTACCGGAGTAGGACGCTCTTCGACCGGAAGGAGCACGAGTTTTAATTGGCTGATCGAGAATACAGTTAATTATACCCGTGATTTAGGTGAGCACCGGATTAGCCTCCTGGGTGGTTATACAGCGCAAAAGAGTACTTCTGACGGAATTAACCTGAATGCGGAACCTTATGCGAATGATTTGATCAGAACGATCAACGCGGCGCAGGATATTCTTGGCTGGGGCCAGGATGTTTCCGCCTGGAGCATGGTCTCGTACCTGGGACGCGCCAATTATGTTTTTCGCGACAGATACCTGTTAACAGCGACATTCAGGTCAGACGGGTCGTCCCGGTTTGGCAACCAAAGCCGTTTTGCTTCTTTCCCTTCCCTGGCGGCGGCCTGGCATATATCGGAGGAGCCCTTTATGAAAAACAACTCGCTGATCAACAACCTGAAGGTCCGGCTTAGCTATGGGAAAAGCGGTAATAACAATATCGGAAACTATACGCACCTGGCTTCGGTATCGGCGGGTTCCTATTTGTTTGGCAGCCAGCAGGTGACCGGTTCAAGGGTAGGCTTGCCCAATCCATTTCTAACCTGGGAAGAATCAGACCAGCTGGACGCAGGATTGGATATTGACTTTTTCGACAGCCGACTTGCACTCACCATAGATGCTTATCATCGCAAGAGTAGAAACATGCTTCTGCAAGATGTGGTACCCGCGATCACCGGTTTTACCACGCAGCTGGTAAATAGCGGAAGTGTACAAAACAATGGCCTTGAAATAGGACTGGTGGCAGTGCCGGTGACCTCCGGAAAATTCAACTGGACCTTTAACGGTAACGTATCGTTCAACAGGAATAAAGTGCTAACGCTAAACAGCAACGGGGATCGCATACTGGCAGGCAGCAACGACGGTTATCCCACCCATGTGTCGGTGGTTGGAAAACCCATTGGTCAGTTCTTCGGCTTCGTCTTTGAACGGCTTTACAACCAGGCAGATCTGGATGACCCGGATATTGTAAAAACGCCTCAGGTATATCCCGGTAATCCCAAATATTCCGATATCGATGGCGATGGTGTGATCACAGATCTGCTGGATTATACCCTTATTGGTAATCCGCATCCCGATTTCCTGTTTGGTTTCAATAACACGTTCAGTTATTCCAGCCTGGATCTTACCGTCATTGTCAATGGCCAGTCAGGCGGAAGCGTGATCAATGGCGTACGGCAAACGGTGGACAACCTGATGGGTTTCTTCAATGTAAGTAAGGAATGGACCAACCGTTGGAGAAGTGAAGAAGAGCCGGGCGACGGTCGGCATTATGGAATTCCACAGTATGCTCCCGCCTGGGGACACCGCCGGTCAACACTATGGGTGGAAGACGCCAGTTATCTCCGGATCGCGAACGTGACCCTGGGCTATTCGCTGCCAGCACACACGGTCGAACGGCTGGGCGTATTGCAGAGTTGCCGGTTGTACTTTACGGTACAGAATCTGGCGATGTTTACAAAATACGGCGGAGCCAACCCCGAAGGACAAGCAGGAAATGTCAGCAATACCCGCGCGCCAGGGTATGATATGACTTCCTACCCCCTGGCCCGGACTTTTTCCATGGGACTGAATCTGACGTTTTAATTGAAAGACCTTGTTATGAAATTATTACAATACATAGCCTTGAGCCTTGTGCTAAGCGCTTGCTCAGGTAGCTTCCTGGAGCTTTATCCGGAAACCGATCTTAACGAAGGTAATTTCTACCAATCCGAAGAAGAGTATATTTTACTTACCAACGGATGCTATATCCCCCTAAGGAACATAGAGAAGAATATTCATTGGATCATTGCGGAAATGGCGGCCGATAATTCAAGCTATCAGAGTCCCGCCACCGGAGGGAACTACCTACGTTCCGAGATTGATGAATTTCGCGTCGAATCCCGTAACGCGATCTACTCGAATTTTTGGGTGGCCTCGTACGATGGGATTTCCCGCTGTAATAAATTGCTGGCGGAACTGGAACAGAGTACCGTGCATTGGAGCAACGAAGCGTTAAAGCATCGTAGCGAAGGGGAGGCCAGTTTTTTACGAGCGATGTATTATTTCAACCTGGTGCGCCAGTTCGGCGGCGTTCCGCTGGTAACTGCACCCATTACTTCCCGCGAAGCGGTAGCCATTAAACGTAGCCCGGAAGCCGACATTTTCGATCAGATTGAATCCGATTTGCTGGCGGCAGTAGCCGCTTTTTCCAATGCTTCAGGTGTACACGAAGATGGAAGAGCCGGGGAGGGAGCTGCGCGAAGTCTGTTGGGAAAGGTGTATCTGACACGGGGCAATTTTACGGCTGCCGAAAAGCAACTCGACACGGTCATTACATCGGGTAATTACATGCTGCTTCCCGGTTACGCAGACCTTTTCGATCCTTCCAACAAGGATTTTAAAGAAACGATCTTTTCCGTGCAGTATTCAGAAAGCAGTGCGGAATTGGCCAATCGATTCATTTTTATATTCGCTCCCTGGACCTCAAAGGGGGAAGTCACGCAGCGCCCATCAGTCAACATCGCCACTGCCGCATCGGGATGGAACCAACCTACACAGGATTTGATCGACGCCTTTCAATCCGAAGATGCACGATACGCGGTGTCCATCGGTTATTGGACAGGCCCCGACTATGACGGTCAAACCCGCACCATTCCGTATTGCGCCAAATTCAAACCACCCGTTTCCGCGCCGGATGACCGTTGTGGTGACAATTTTCCCATTCTTCGATATTCGGATGTCCTCCTGATGTACGCCGAAGCCTTGAACGCCCAGGGACGAACTTCTGACGCCATTCCTTATCTTTACCAGGTCAGGGAAAGGGCCAACCTCACCGATCCGCTCACGGGATACAATCAGGAGACCCTCGCGGATCTGATCGCACAGGAGCGCCAGCGAGAGTTTTGTTTTGAAAATCAACGCTGGTACGATCTGAAACGCACGGGAAAAGCACTGGAAGTGCTGAAGCCCCACGGCATCCGAGAAAAAACCCTTCGCCCCTATCTGCCGGCAACGTCATTCAAGCTGGAAGAATACATGCTATTGGCACCCATCCCGGTAGAGCAAATTTTAATTAACCAACTGGAACAGAACGACGGTTATTAGCCCCGGGACAGGATACGTGTTTTACCCAGGGAGCAAATGCGGGAAAATAAATGAGACAAAGATTATAAAACAGATAACATGAATTATTTTATTATGAAAGGATTTACCAGGAAAAGAGTTGGATTTTTGCCCGGAGGTATCTTCGCCCTGTTGCTCGCTGCCTGTACAGGTGCCGGAAAATCAGGCGACCAGGCAACTTCAGAAAAGGAGGAGCTTCCGAATATCGTTTATATCATTTCGGATGACCAGGCCTGGACCGATTACGGTTTTACCGGACATCCCTATATTCAAACCCCACATCTTGACAGGCTGGCAGAGGAAGGACGAACCTACACACGGGGTTATTCCGTAGCACCATTATGCAGTCCATCTCTGGCCACGTTGATCACCGGCGTGTATCCCCAGCAGCATGGGATTACAGGTAACGACCCTGTATTTGAATTTGCAGGCAAGCGTTACAGCAAAGAATGGATGCTGGAACGCCGTAATCGTTTACAGCCATGGCTCGACCGCTTTCAGCAGCACCCCACCGTCCCTCAGCTGTTGGCAGACAAAGGCTATCTTTCTTTTCAGTCAGGAAAATGGTGGGGCGGACATTGGAAAGATGGCGGCTTTACCGGAGGAATGACCCACGGCGACCCAGCCAGAGGCGGCCGGCACGGAGATGAAGGCCTTAAGATCGGTCGCGAAGGATTAAAACCCGTATTCGATTTTATCGATGACGCCACCACACAAGACAAACCCTTTTTTCTATGGTATGCCCCCTTTCTCCCTCATGCTCCCCATACACCACCCGACTCGTTGCTGCAAAAGTACATTGATAAAGCCCCATCGGAAGCAGTAGCCCGCTACTGGGCCATGTGCGAATGGTTCGATCAGACAATTGGAGAACTGCTTCAACAACTCGAAAATAAAGGACTATCAGAAAACACACTCGTAATCTATGCCTGCGACAACGGATGGATCCAGAATCCCGAAAAGAGAAATGTATATATGTCAGGATCAAAACAAGATCCGAATGAAATGGGCATCCGTACACCCCTGATCTTTCGCTGGCCCAACCGGATCACTCCCGGCCTGGATACCACCACACTGGTCAGCACCGTTGACCTGGTACCCACCATGCTGGATGCTACATCGACCCCCGCATTGCCGGAAATGCCCGGCTTGAGCGTACTCGACGAAAACGTGCTGAAAGCCCGTGATACCATCTTTGCAATTGATTTTGACCACGACATGGTCTCGCCAGACGATCCCGGCGCTTCCCTGCAACACCGAATGGTACTAACCCACCCCTGGAAGCTAATCGATCCCGAGCCGGCCAACGAACCCGGACAACCCGAACTATACAACGTATTCGAAGACCCCTTCGAGACCAACAACCTGGCTGGCGAGCACCCGGAGATCGTAGCAAAGCTAAAAGCAAGCCTTGATGCCTGGTGGAAACCTTAGTGGGTGATCGGGCGGTATCCTGTTTCTTTGTGTCCGAAATAGCCGTTTCCGAAACGGCTGTTTCGGTTTTCAAACGTAGGTAATCACAAGACTCCTTAATTGTTTTCAATTTTTTTTAGAAATTCTCCACTCTACCCCGGTATAGTTCTGATTAGAAATGAGATATAAGGTTAGATGGGAGTTGCGATGTTTATCTTTAATAGATATTGCCCCTTGGATAGGAATTTTTCCGGATTTTCAGAGCTCACTGTATGTCAGGTCAAGGTCATCACTGCACAACACTTCTCTTTCGCTCCCGGTATTCGCTGGGAGTGAGTCCGAAACTGTTTTTGAATTCCCGGCAAAAATACGAGCGGTTGTTGAAGCCGCATGTGTAGTAGACCTCCTTGATGGT
>DATCYD010000309.1:0-16603 GCA_036570465.1 Anseongella sp. | reverse complement strand
TGCTTCTTTCATCAGGAAGGGCCTGGAAGAGCAGCAGCACGAAGTACAGGTGACATATGACGGGGAAACTGCCTTGCAGATCCTGGATGGCACGGTCTGGGATGTGATTATCCTGGATGTCATCCTGCCACGCCTGAGCGGACTGGAAGTATGCAGGATTATCCGTGAAAAGCTTCATCTTTCCACACCGGTACTCATGTTAACGGCTTTGGGGAGCACTGATAATATTGTGAAGGGACTGGAAACCGGCGCCGATGATTACCTCGTTAAACCATTTAAATTCAAAGAGTTACTAGCTCGTATTAAAGCGCTTCTCCGAAGACATGACGGAGAAGTGATTCCTTTGCGAAAGCTCTTGTTCGCTGATGTGGAGTTAGACCTGGATAAAAAGGTAGTGTCTCGTGCTGGCCTGCCTGTTATCCTGACTTCCAGGGAGTTTTTGCTGCTTGAGTATTTCATGCGAAACCCCAACCGTGTGATCAGCCGTACCGAGATTCTTGAGAATGTATGGGAGATCAATTTTGACCTGGGTTCGAATGTAATTGATGTGTATATCAGCTACATTCGCAATAAGATTGATAAAGGACACCCCCGGCGGCTTATTCATACCAAAGTGGGCATGGGGTACATAATGCGGGAGGAGTGATGGGAGGGATCAAGATCAAATACAAGATTGCCGTTATCTATACGGTGTTAACAGCAGCCGTACTTTGTATCGTTAGCTCATTTATATATATAGTCAGTTCCATCCACCGGAAGAATGAATTTTATGGACGCCTTCAATCAAGGGCGTCCATTGCCGCCGAATTCCGTTTTCTTCAGAGCGAAGTGGATGCGCGGCTCTTTGAAGAGATCAGCAGAAAGCATTCTCAGGCATTGCCGGAAGAACGGGAGTGGGTGTTTGAGCCGGGTCCGGCCGGCGAGGCGAAATTGCAATCGCTGCTGGATTCTCTGGAGGTGTCTGATTCATTCCTGGAGCGTCTTAAACAACAAGCTTATGCTGAACACGAATCCAACCGGACACAAACGGTGGGTATTCAGTATGAGCACCGTGAAAGGGTTTACCTGATATTGGTAAGCGCTTTTGATGAAGCAGGAAAAGGGTTGATGACTTATTTGTTTAGGGTACTTTTTATCGGCGTGCTGGTGAGCGTTGTGGTGGTGTACCTGTTGGGGCTGGTTTATGCCGGTTCTATTCTGAAGCCCATCTCACAGATCATTCAGAAAGTGAATCGTATTACGGCTTCCAATCTTCATCTTCGCCTCGAAACGCACGAACCTCCCGATGAACTTGCAGACCTGGCGCTTACATTTAACAGGATGCTGGATCGTTTGGAAACTTCTTTTGATATCCAGCATAATTTTATCAGCAATGCTTCCCACGAACTGAACAACCCCCTGACGGCCATTATCGGGGAGTCGGAAGTGGCTTTGAGTAAGGACCGGCCGGCAGCCGAATATAAGCAGTCGCTGGAAGTGATATCCAGGGAAGCCTCCCGCCTGGAACGCATTACGCTGAACCTGCTAAAATTGGCCCAAACCAGTTACAACGACCAGGGACTGGTGGTAGAGCGGTTTCGCCTGGATGAATTGCTTCTGGAAATAAAGAAAGATGTCAACGAGAACAATCCGGCGAATAAGGTAAGACTGGATTTCAGCAAGGCACCGAATGAAGAACGCTTGTATCTGACCGGCAGCCGAAGCTTGATCAAGATTGCCCTCACCAATATTATTGAGAATGCCTCCAAGTTTTCGGCCAACAGGAAGGTGGATATGGTGCTTCATGACATGGGCCGCGAAGTCATGGTTCATGTGGCGGACCACGGAGTAGGCATTCCGGAAAATGAACTGAAGTATATTTATGATCCTTTTTTTCGGGCTTCCAATGTACGTGACATCAAAGGTTTTGGAATTGGCCTTCCCCTGGCCAACAAGATCATGTCTTTGCATCAAGGCAGGATCCAGGTACAAACGATTGAAAACCAGGGAACAGTTTTTGAATTGTATTTTCCCCTGGATACTCCTGCAGACTTTCGCTGAGGATCATAGCCAGCCGGTTTTCATTGGCCGGGGTCTCTTTATCACAGAAATGTTTCATTCAGCCTGATTTTCTAATCGCATTTTAATCTGTTTCTAATCTCCCTTTAACGGGGCGGGAATACTTTTGTAAGTATGAAAAATTCAGGTTTGTCATTGAAGTATTTGAAAGACGATTTCCCGGCAGGACTGGTGGTGTTCCTGGTAGCATTGCCACTTTGCCTGGGTATCGCATTGGCTTCAGGAGCGCCGCTGTTTGCCGGCATTATCACCGGCATTGTCGGTGGAATTGTTGTGGGTGCGCTGAATAAATCAGAACTGAGCGTTAGCGGACCGGCTGCCGGCTTAACGGTAATCGTATTGACCGCCATTACCACCCTGGGCAGTTACCAGGCCTTTCTGCTTTCTGTCGTAATAGCAGGTGTGCTGCAGATGTTCTTCGGATTCGTCAAGGCAGGTATCATTGGGAATTTTTTCCCTTCCTCAGTAATCCGGGGAATGCTGGCGGCAATTGGCCTGATCCTGATCTTAGGACAAATGCCCGTATTCCTGGGTTTGGATACCGGCGCAATGAAAGCAGCGGAGATAACCCTGTTCGATATTCTTACCAACGGAAACACACAAGCACTGGCAGCCTATATGAATTTACCGGTTCTTGGTATTGGGGTGCTTTCCCTGGCCATCATGATAGGTTGGGAGAAAGCGGCGTTTACTAAGAGAGGAGCCTTTCGCCTGATACCGGCTGCCTTGGTAGCGGTTGTGTTTGCTATTGTTGCAAACCTGCTGGTTACCGGGTTCTTGCCGGCCTATGCGCCGGCTGATTCCTACCTGGTGAGTATCCCGGGACTTGGGGGAGGGGAACTTAGGTCAGCTTTTCTGCTTCCGGATTTCAGCCAGTGGAACAATCCGCAGATTTATGTGACAGCTATAACCATTGCGGTGATTGCCAGTCTGGAAACGCTCCTGAGCGTAGAGGCAGTGGATAAAATGGATCCTCTTAAACGGGAATCGCCGCGCAATCAAGTGCTGAAGACCCAGGGGTTAGGTAATTTGATCTGTGGACTGGCGGGCGGACTGCCCATGACGGCAGTGATTGTGCGAAGCTCTACCAATGTGGCGGCAGGCGGTAAAACCAGGATGGCATCGGTGGTCCACGGTGGGTTTCTGATCCTTTCCATATTGGTGCTTTCTTCCTTGCTGAATTTAATACCTTTGTCGGCCCTTTCGGCGATTTTGCTCATGGTAGGTTATAAACTGACGCAGCCGGCGTTATATAAAATGCAGTACAAACTGGGCAGAGCTCAGTTCGTACCATTCATCGTGACAGTTGGTGTGATCCTGATAACCGATCTGCTGGTAGGAATTATGACCGGAATTGCGGTGTCGGTGTACTTTGTATTGAAAAATAATTATAAATTGTCGCACTCTTTAAAAGAAGAAGAACACCAGGAACCCAATGTGTTGAATATCCATTTGAGCGAACATGTCTCTTTTCTGAATAAGCCGGTGCTGCTTCATACACTGGAACAGGTCCCTCCCCAAAGCAGAGTGATCATTGACGGCTCGCGTTCCCGCTTCATTGACCACGATGCGCTTGAGATTATTCACGATTTCAAACATAAGGCGTCCGAACGAAACATTCACCTGGAATTTTACAAGGTGCCCCATTTTGACATGTCCATGAAGGCGCATTAGTGCCTATAAATAAAACATAAATGAGAACGTTAGGATATATTTTTAAGAACAACCAGGAGTGGGTAGAGAAACAGCTTTCGCTCAATCCAGATTATTTTAAACGGATGACCGAAGGGCAACGACCGGATTTTTTATGGATCGCTTGCTCTGATAGCCGGGTGCTCCCCAATGAAATGGCGGGCCTGGGCGCCGGTGAGATGTTTGTGCACCGTAATATTGCCAACCTGGTCCAGTACAATGATATTAATTTGCTGGCTGTCATGCAGTATGCGGTGGATGTGCTTCAGGTAAAGCATATTGTGGTATGCGGCCACTACGGTTGTGGAGGAGTACAAGCTTCGTTAGGCAATACGGACCTTGGTATCATCGATATCTGGATCAGGCAAATCCGTGACCTGGCTACCAGGCACGCCGAGGAGCTGAAAGCGCTGACGGAAGAAAAGGACCGGGTAAATCGTCTCGTGGAACTGAATGTGCTGCAGCAGGTAAGCAATCTGGAAGAGCTTCCGGTGATCAAAAAAGCCAGGGAACGCAAGCAGGAATTGTTTATTCATGCCTGGGTATTTGACATGTCAACCGGACGGCTTTCTGACCTTAATCAGCCCGAAGACGCGCAGGCGGGGAATTATTAATGACCCCGGCGAATGCCGTACGAACGGCCTTCAGAATTGATATTGGATCCGCAGGCTCAGGACATCGTCGCTGACATCGCCGGTATAGCCACTGAGGTTGGTCTTCTCATTGTTCACATCTTCATAATAGGCGGTGAACGTAATATGCTCATCGTATTTCCAGGCCAGTCCGTATCCCCAGGTCTGGTAACGAATATCTCCTTCTGTGAAATCCTCGTCGAGGTCGGAGGTGGTTACGCGCCTGTTTGGATCATAAAAATCGTACTTGATAATTGCTTCTACAGGGCTATTGCCCAGCTCCTGAATGAATACCGCATAAGCTCCCTCAAACTGCCGGTGGTAAATTGCTTCTTCGGGCCGGGAACGGGGAGTACGGCTGGATGAGCTGCTGCCCGGTTGGTCCCCCCGGATATACTCGGTCCGAAGTTCCGAGTTGCCGAATGGAAAATCGAAAGCTGTTTGTAGTTCAATGCCATAGTAACGGCGCCTGGCAGTTTTGCCGATATTGCTTTCGGCAGAATCGACTGTATAAAAATATGAGCTACCTGCCACATTGCCTTCCTGCATTGTATAACTGTATCGGCTGTTTTGTCGTTGGCCGCCGCTGTATATGGAAATCCCCACCCCCAGCTGCCAGGGGACAAGTTCCCCTTCAAACGATGTATGCAAACGTCCGATGAAATCCTTGTTGCTGTCATAGTCTGCGACCGTGCCACTGCCGTTGTAAAAGCCGGCTTCCATTTCCAGAAAACCCAGAGCGCTTTCCTCCGGAGGTGCGATGATTAGTTTTACTCCTGCGTCTCGTTCGCCCGAAAATAGCGTCTGGAACAGGCGGGAACGCTCGGGCGATTCTCTCCGGCGGGAAGAATAGGCCACTTCATGACCGAAAGCCCGGTTCTGAACCCCTGCCTGAAGGCCAAAGGTGTGGAAGACAGGCTCCATAAACTGGACATAAGCGTCGCGAATGATGACTCCGTCTTCTGTGGCATCGATCTGTACTACAGCGCTGCTGATACCTGCTTCATAGGTCAGCTTCATCCGGCCCCTGCGAACGGTGAAACGCTGGTCCACGTGCTCTTCGAAATCGCCGCCGGAAAATGAACGGATGCCCGGGGCGCTGGCCTTTTGGAACAAAGCTTGCACATAGCCACTGAAGGTGACTTTTCCCGGATGGTTTTCTTCAGTAGTCTCCTGTCCGTTGACGTCCGAAGGAGTCATGCCAAACACAACAATGGAAACAATAAGATAACATTTAGTTAGCTTCTGCGTCATGCTGCCAAAGATATTGAATGCAGGTCGTTTCTGCCAACCTTATTCCGCATCCATAAAGGGATACCGGTAATCTGTCGGCGGATCAAAGGTTTCCTTGATGGAACGAGTGGAGACCCACCGAAGCAGGTTCACCATGGATCCGGCTTTATCATTGGTTCCTGATCCGCGGGACCCTCCAAAGGGTTGCTGTCCAACCACCGCACCTGTAGGTTTGTCATTGATATAGAAATTCCCTGCCGAATGGCGCAGCTCCTTTTCCATCCAGGCGATTGCCTCCCGGTCCCGGGCAATCACAGCCCCGGTAAGCGCATAAGGCGAGGTGCTGTCAATCAGCCCTGGTATCGAGGGGAGGTCCTCGTCATCATAGACATATACCGTAAGTACCGGCCCGAAGATTTCCTCGCACATGGTCACGTAGGCAGGATCTGAAGTCTGGATTACGGTAGGCCGGATGAAATAACCCTTTGATTTATCATATGTACCGCCGGCGATGATCTCAGCCTGAGGATCATTCTTTGCGCGGTCAATATATGCGGCAATTTTATCGAACGACTTTTCATCGATCACGGCATTGATAAAGTTACGAAAGTCTTCCACGTTACCCATTTGCAACGATTCAATAATTTCCACGAATTGCTTTTTCAATTCCGGCCAGCAGCTTTTAGGAACATAGGCCCTTGAAGCAGCGGAACATTTCTGCCCCTGATATTCGAAAGCGCCACGTACCAGTGCCGTACAAGTTGCCTCAACGGATGCGGAAGGGTGGACCAGCACAAAGTCCTTTCCGCCCGTCTCTCCGACAATACGCGGATAGGACCGGTATGTGGCAATATTATTTCCAATTTCTTTCCATATTTGCTGAAAGACAGCGGTAGAACCGGTAAAATGAATTCCCGCAAATTCCCGGTGTCCGAAAATAACCTTGCCAGCCACAGGCCCGTCAGTGTAAATCAGATTGATGACCCCATCCGGAAGACCGGCCTCAAGAAAGACTTCCATCAATACATGGGCAGCATATATCTGCGTATTCGCCGGTTTCCAGACCACCACATTACCCATCATGGCCGGGGCGGTGGGCAGGTTGCCCGCAATAGCCGTGAAATTAAATGGCGTGAGAGCAAATACGAATCCTTCCAGCGACCGCTGTTCACTGCGATTCCAGATGCCTGGAGAAGATTCAGGCTGTTGGCCGTAAATCTCCGACATATAATGAACGTTAAAGCGAAGGAAGTCAATCATTTCGCATGCAGAATCAATTTCAGCCTGGTACGCGCTTTTAGACTGTCCCAGCATGGTGGCCGCATTGATCCTGGCCCGGTAAGGCCCAGCCAGCAGGTCAGCGGCTTTCAGAAAAATGGCTGCCCGATGATGCCAGGAAAGATCTTCCCACTTTGCTTTGGCGGCTAATGCGGCATCGATGGCAGCCTGAACATGCGAGTGGTCTCCCTTTGAATAATGGCCCAGAATATGATGATGGTCATGAGGTGGGTGAAGCTCAAATTTATCATTTGTATGCACCTTTCGGCCTCCGATGTACATGGGTATGTCTGCCCTTTCGGCGCGGGCTTTATGAATAGCTGATTTTAGTGCTTCCCGTTCGGTGCTTCCGGGTTTATAGCTTAGGACCGGCTCATTCACCGGCTGGGGTACATTGAAAAATCCGTTAGACATCATATTGCTTTTAGTTTATTGATTTGGACACCACGAATATAAGGCTTCTTCAATTGAACAAAACATCCCGGCGTTCGGTTCGTTAAATTTATTATATATTAGAAAAAAACGATTGAATATGTCAGAAAAGATCACCAATGGAAAAGTAGTCGGTTTAAGCTACGTACTAAAGAACGATGCTGGCCAGACGATGGACCAATCTCAACCTGAAACCCCCTTCGAGTATCTTCACGGTCATCAGAATATTGTTCCCGGACTGGAAAAAGAATTGGATGGGATGGAAGTCGGCACTGAAAAACAGGTAGCTGTTTCCCCGGAAGAAGGCTATGGCACGTTTGACGATCAATTGGTTTTTCGTGTTCCGGCCGATAACTTTCCCAAAGAAGTAGAAATCCGTCCGGGTATGCAGTTTCAGTCAGAAGGTCCCCAGGGAGCTCTTGTTGTAACCGTTACCAATGTGGAGAACGAAGTCATCACAGTAGATGGCAATCACCCTCTTGCCGGTCAGGTACTTCATTTCGACGTAAAAGTAGATAGCGTGCGTGACGCCACCGAGTCCGAACTGGAACACGGTCACGTTCATTAATCTGCCGGCCTTCGGCCGTAGTTTGACGTTGCGTCAGCAACCTATTTCCAGGGCCCGTTAATTGCCAGGGTCAGACCTTCGTGCTGGATGTTGACGAAAAGTGTTTTTCCCGAGGGGGAGAAAACGACGCCTGCCAGTTCTGAATGGTAACCCACGTTATGAGCCAGGTGGAATATTTCTCCCCCGGGAGTAATACCTACTATGCGGGGGCTTTCGTTGTCTTCCGACAGGATAAGGTCCCCCCAGGGTGCGACCGTGAGATTGTCACAGTGGCGGAGCAGCTTCTTATCGTTCGGTTCAGCAAATAGTTCCAGTTTCCCGCTTGCGGGAATGTAACGGAATACTTGCCCCTGTTTTTCTTTTCCGCCATTGGTGCAGGCGAAATATACTTCCTTGTTCCCGTACCACATTCCTTCACCTCTGGCAAAGCGCGCTGCGCCTTGTTCGAAGCCGCGGACATGCAGGTCATCTTTGGGCGAATCTACATTTTCCAGGTCGATCCATTCGGCATCCAGGGGGTGGCCGGGTTGAATGGTGGTTTCCTCCCAGTTGCGCGTATCGAAGCTCTTCTGACCCTTAATGGCCAGGGCCTGAAGCTTACCGCCGGCGCTGAGTTTTCCCGGCTGATGGGGAATGTACCGGTAAATAAGGCCGTCATGCCGGTCCTCAGTTTCATAGACAATGCCAGTTTCAGGGTCAACGGCTACGGCTTCATGATTGAAGCGTCCCATTTCCTTCAACGCGACGGGGGCTGCCGGTTTAATGGTTGCCGAAGCGGGTACCTCAAATACGTAGCCGTGGTTTTGTTCATTCTCGCCATCTTTCTGGCTTGCGTAGGTCTCTTCACAGGTTAACCAGCTTCCCCAGGGAGTGGGGCCGCCTGCACAGTTGCGAACCGTTCCGGCCAGTGAAAGATATTGTCGTTCCAGCTTACCGGTTTGTTCATTATAAACCATGGTGGTGGTCCCACCCAGCGAAGGGGTGTTTCCGTAGCCGTAATCATACATATGTTCACGATTTATCTTATCGAGCAATTCGTTCTGTGGGCCAAAGGGACCATTATTTACATCGTCTGATGTGATTTCATGATTGCGGATAATGATTACTTCATCGCCTTTCCCACGAAAAGTGGCCATGGCGTCGTTTCTGCCTGGCGAAAGGAAGCCATCATCCATTTTTTCGCCCCGGCGGGAGATGATTTTGTATGAAAATCCTTTTGGGAGGTTCAGGATACCCTTCGGATCGGTAAGCAGCGGGCCATATCGATCATATGCCTCATTTGCTGCATGTTGTGTGGGGGAGCTGAAGGCAAAATGGTGCAGTCCCAGAAAACCGACACTGACCATGCCTGAATGTTTAATAAAATTTCTTCTGCTGTCCCGGTATGGATTGTTGGAAGTGCTCATTCGGTAAAAATAAGATATTTTTTTTACTCGCCCACCGGCCTTCAGGGGCGATGTAAATTGATAATAATTCCCTAACAGGACGAAGGATCGTGACTGGATTTTTATATTTTTAGCACCGATGGTGAAGTTTCTTCGTTTTCTGCTGCTGCCGTTCTCCCTGGTATTTGGGCTGGTGGTGGTTGTACGGAATTTCCTGTATGATCGTGGTCTGTTAAAAAGCTGTGCCTTTGATTTGCCGGTGATCGTGGTAGGGAATCTGGAAGTGGGTGGATCCGGAAAAACTCCGGTGATCGAGTATTTGATTCGTTTACTGAAGGATCGTTACCGGATTGCTGTGCTAAGCAGGGGGTACGGCCGGTCTGGCAGCGGATTTATCCGGACAGGCCATGAAGCCGTATCTGAAATTAGCGCCTCCCTGATCGGGGATGAGCCTTACCAATATTTTTCCAGGTTTCGCGATATTACGGTTGCTGTGGATGCGGACCGGGTTGCTGCTATTGAACGATTGGAGGATGATCATGACTTGATCCTGCTGGATGATGCCTTTCAGCACCGGCGGTTGAAGCCGGGGTTTTCGATCCTGGTGTTTGATTATAATACCCTGTTCAATCCTCGTCTTTTGCTTCCTGCCGGGAACTACCGGGAACCCTTCGGGGGTAGAAGCCGGGCGGATATGCTATTGATCAGCAAAGCGCCGGTTTTAATGAGTGATATGGAAAGGGAACGGGCGTTAAAGCGGCTAAACCCATTTCCCGGGCAGTTGGTTTGTTTTTCATCCCTCATGTATGATTCATTGGAAGCATTGGACAGAAAAAGGCCTTTACCGGTCATCGGAGAAGAAACCCGTGTGCTGCTGCTGACCGGCATTGCGCGGCCTGGCCCTCTGCTGGCACGGGTACGAGAGATCACTCCTCATGTGACTCACCTGAAATATCCGGATCATCATTCATTTACTGTGAAAAATATTGCTAAAATTGCAGAAATATTCAAGGGCATCGGCGGCTCCGAAAGAATCATTTTGACGACGGAAAAGGATGCGGCGAGATTAAGGGCGAACCATTTGAAACAGCTGGTAGGGTCACTACCTGTGTTTTACTGGCCGGTGCGGGTAACTATTCAGGAACAGGACAGTTTGCTGTTTGAAGAGCGTATCCTGCAATACGCGGGGAAAGGGAAAAGAAATTGAAACTAATAAGGTATTTGTTCATCATTTTGCTGTTTCCTCTGGCTGCCCTGACGATGCTGCCTTTGCCTGCTTTGGCTCAGCAGCCTGATACTACCGATACGTCCGGACGCAGGGAATCGGGAACTCCGCAGAATGATACGTTACGAATTTATTCTCCTCTTACCGTTACGGTGATCAACGAGCAGGGACTGAATTCGGATAGCCTTGTTACCCATTCCATTGATACGTCCATTAACAAGTTCCAGAATTACAGCGAGTTTTACCGGGATAATGATTATTATGTGAATCTGGGGAATCTTGGACTTGCTGCGCATAATCTACTGGTAGATTTCGACAAGGAAATAGGCTTCCGGACAGGCCAGAATGCATTGAATATTTATCAGTATGATCGGTCGGAACTTGAATATTACCGGACACGCTCACCTTATACAGAACTCTATTATGTAAGTGGCGGCAAGCCTGAACAGATCTTCCGCTTCATCCATACCCAGAATATTAAACCACGTTTGAACGCCGGCATTGAATACCGGAAGATAGGCTCCGAAGGATATTATCCCAACCAGAAGACCAATCACCTGAACCTGGCTGCATTTGCCTGGTATCAGTCTGAGAATCTCCGTTATAATATTACCGGGAACATTATCTACACCGATCTGCGGACTCCGGAGAACGGTGGACTTATGAATGACAGCATTTTTGATATCCCGTCCAATCAGGATCAGATCCTGCAGGAAAGGGTTTTCCTGGATGATGCCCGGAATCGATGGAGGGGAACAGCTGTTTACCTGAAACAATATTACAGCATCGGCAAGGTGGATCGAATCGATACCGGGAAAGCCTACGATGAAAAGGTTTATCCTCACCAGCGAATTTCCCATTCTATTTACTGGGAAAACAGAAATTATACCTATCAGGATAAATCGGGCAATCCCAGCTATTACTATTATATTTATAACAGTACCGCTAATCCGCTCGATTCCATCTATTATCGCAACCTCGAAAACGAGTTTATCCTGTCTGTGTTTGGCCGTACGGGATTGAAACAGCGCGTGTTTTCAAAGGCGGCGATCCTGAAGGCGGGCATCAGGCACCGGCTTATCAGTTATGGCCAGGGGGCCATTGATACCAATTTCAACGTATTGTCTCTCAAGGGACAGGCTGGATACCAATTTTCAGAACGGCTGGGAATCTTGTTCAATGGAGAACGGGTTTTCCTGGGACCTTACGATGGGGACATTACCTTGTCTGCGGATGCCCGATTGTTCATCAATGATCAAATTGGCGAATTGCGGATGGGAGCGCTGTACCAGAGAAAACGACCGGAATTCATGTTCGAGCAATATTATTCGAGCTATCATCGCTGGCAGAACGACTATGAGCGGGTTAACCTGAGCCAACTGAGTTTCTCCTATTTTCATCCCCGGTTGAAACTCGGCCTTTCTGGTGAATATTCCCTGATAAGCAACTATACCTTTTTCCGGGGACGTGATAATTACATCGTGCCTTACCAGTTCACCGGGGAAATTGATGTGTTGAAAGTAACACTGAACAAGGATTTCAACTTCCTGAGGAACTTTGTTTTTTCAGGACACGCAGTGTATCAGCATACCAATTACCGGAATATCCTGCCAACTCCGGAAATATATGCCTATGGGAGTCTTTTTTACCGGAATAAGTTGTTTAAAGTACTGGATTTTCAACTCGGTGCGGATATCCGCTACTTCAGTGAGATCGAGGCTCATAGCTATGCGCCGGCACTGGGCCGTTTCTATGTGGATGAAAATCCGCGGATGATCGGCAACTATCCCATCGTGGACCTTTTCCTTACTGCCGACCTCAGGCGCACCCGTTTCCTGGTGAAATTTGATCATGCCAATCAGGGCTTTCCTGAACGGGGTTATTATACTGTTAAACGTTATCCCATGCCTAACCGCACCTTGAAATTTGGGATCAGCTGGCGATTTTACGATTAGATTAACCCCGCTTGGAATTCTAATTGGATTACGGTATTTTTGATTTTGTTCAAATGTTCATACATACTTTCCGGCGGAAAGTGCTATGCGTGACCATAAACCTAAAACCAGAAATAATGAGAGCGTTTAATATAATTGGCTGTCTGATCTTGTTGGCTTCACCGGTCTTTTCCCAGCGCCAGATACTTTGGAAAATGGGTGAGAATGATGGCTCACCACAAGGAATGGCCTTACAGCCTCATGACTATGCGCGATTCGTGGAGTTCGATTTCGGTTATGAAGACCGTTTTTTTCTCGCGGGATATTCGAAGACTACCGAGGAGTGGCCATACGTACTGCCTGGCACTGCGGATAGCTGGGGGGGCACAGGACCTACATCAGGCATCCGTTCTCATTTTCTGAATGTTTATTTCGATATCAAAAAAAAGGAGACCGGCGGCAACTGGCGCTTTGTGCTGGATGTGCTGGATGCTGATTCGGAACATCCTCCATTGGTGAAGGTTCAGGTGAACCAACAGGCATGGACATTCCGGCTGGAAAAGGGGAGTGGCATGAAAGAACCGGGAGGAGATTTTAGCAATGACAATGAACAGCTGATTACCCTGGACTTACCGGATACTTTGTTCAAAAAGGGCTTTAACGAATTAATAATTACTTCATTAGAAGGAGGATGGCTGGCTTTTGACCAGGTAAGGCTGGAGGCGCCTGCCGGAAACTCACTGGCCACCGCCGGAGAAGCATTGGTGCGAAGGGTTGCATGTGCTTCCTATGAAACTGAAACAGAGAAAGGCCGTGTGCAACCATTGCTGATTGATCTGTCACACCTTGACGGGGATCCGGTGGTATCTGTAGAACTGGATGGGAAGCAGATTCTGCGACAGGAATTGGAGCGCGGTTCGTATGTGTTGGAGGCTCCCATGCCTACGGTCCGGAAGAATAAAAAGAGTAATTATCAGGTATTGATCAATGGCCATGCAGTTCGGGAAGGAAGCGTTGTTCGTTCGCCTGCCCGGTTGGCAAACGCAGCCGGTTATGTAAACACCCTGATGGGGACCGGACATTCCCGGTGGATGATCGCACCGGGGCCCTGGATGCCCTTCAGTATGGTTAAATTAAGCCCTGACAATCAGAATGGCGGATGGCAGGCAGGCTATGATCCCACCTTTGAATCGATCGGGACTTTCAGCCATATTCATGAATGGACCATGGCCGGACTGGGTACATTTCCGGCAAGGGGACCTGTACAGGTGACTGTGGGAGATCAGTACGATCCGGACAGCGGATACCGTTCACGTATTGACAAGCAATCGGAAGCCAGTCCGCTGGGCTATTATCGCGTTCACCTCAGTGATTACGACGTTACTGCAGAGCTGACAGCGACTTCCCGGGCAGGTTTTCAACGTTATACCTATCATCAGGGCGATACCGGGAGGGTCATGATTGATCTGCGGGTTCCGGCCGAATACGGATATCAGATCCGTGATTTCCGGATTAGCCGTGTCAGTGACTACCGGATCGAAGGATACAGTCATCAATTATCAAGGAATGTGTGGTCAGGAGGCATCAATCAGGATTACATCGTGCATTTTGTGATCGAATTTGACCGGCCCATCATCCATTCGGCAGGTTGGATCAATGGGGAAGTGCTTCCGGACAGTCAATTGCAAGCCGACAGTGCTGAAAACGCGGGTATCTATGTGGAATTTGATACACGCGAAAACAGGCAGGTTCAGCTGCGTTCAGGGATCTCGTATGTGAGTATTGAAAATGCGTCTTTGAATCTTGAAACAGAAATTACCCGTCCGTTCGGCTGGGATTTCGAGAGGGTCCGGAAGAATCAGGAAACCGTTTGGAATGAACTATTGTCCCGGGTGGAGATCACTACGAATGACCGGCGTGAAAAAATGCGATTTTATTCAAATATGTACCGTGCTCTGGCCAGCCGGAATACCTTTAGTGATGTGGACGGTAGCTGGCGGGACGCCGCGGAAGAGGTGCGCCGTTTCATCGATCCTTCGGATGTGGCATTGGGCTGTGACGCTTTCTGGAATACCTTCTGGAACTTGAACCAGTTCTGGAACCTGGTAACCCCGGAATGGTCTGAGAGATGGGTTCGCTCCCAACTGGCGATGTACGATGCGGGGGGCTGGCTGGCCAAAGGACCGGCGGGCATGGAATACATTCCCGTGATGGTGGCTGAACATGAAATCCCGTTGATCGTGGGAGCTTATCAGATGGGAATCCGAGGATACGATGCGGAAAAAGCCTTTGAGGCGGTATATAAAATGCAAACAACACCTCCCGAAAGAGTGGATGGCGGGTTAGCAGGGAACCGCGATCTGGTTACCTATCTGGAGCATCATTACGTTCCCTATGATGAAGGTCGTTTTTCCAATTCCCTGGAATACAGTTTTGATGATTGGACAGTTTCTCAGTTCGCCAAAGCGTTGGGTAAGGATAAGGCGGCAGCGGAATTCAGTGAACGGGGCAACTGGTGGCGAAATACCATTGATCCTGAAACCGGTTATGCCAGGATGAGGGACGCGGCCGGGAACTGGGCGCCGGATTTCGATCCGTTTAAATCAGGGGCCAACCACCATTATGTGGAAGGAAATGCCTGGCAGCTGACCTTTTTTGTGCCTCAGGATGTACCGGGATTGGCGTCGCTGATCGGGAGAGAACGCTTTCTTGAACGGCTTGAATGGGGATTCGGTGAAAGCTATAAATGGCGTTTCAACGGGCCGAATGACCAATATTGGGATTATCCTGTTATGCAGGGCAATCAGCAATCGATGCATTTTGCCTATCTGTTCAATTGGGTGGGAAAACCCTGGTTGACACAGAAATGGAGCAGGTCGATTGCTGAACGATACTATGGATATGGCGTTTCCAACGCTTATCTTGGCGATGAAGATCAGGGACAGATGAGTGCCTGGCTGGTGATGACCGCCCTCGGCCTTTTCCAGATCGACGGCGGTACCCGTGCCGAACCGGTTTACGAGATTGGAAGCCCCTTGTTTGAAAAAGCGGTGATTGATCTGGGCGGCCTCTATGGTCGTGGGAAGTCCTTCGCGATCGAGGCCAGGAACGCCTCACGTGAAAACATCTATGTACAGAGAGCAACACTGAACGGGAAATCACTGGATCAATTCTGGTTTCCTGCAAAGGAATTACTGGAAGGAGGATCGCTGGTGCTGGAAATGGGACCGGAGCCCAACAAGGAATGGGGAACTGGAGAACTTCCCCCGGCGCCTTGATTCCAGTCCGGGTCAGGTCTTTTGTTTTTTCTTCCGGGCAGCCGGGAACAACACATTATTCAGGATCAGGCGATAACCTGGGGAATTGGGGTGCAGGTTCAGATCGGTTGGAGGGTCGCCCACCATGTGCTGGTAGTCTTCCGGGTCGTGTCCGGCATAGAATGTCCATGTTCCTTTTCCGTATTCCCCATGAATGTAGCGGGCCTCATGCAGGGCTTTGTTTTCGCCCATGATCAGCACATCAGACTTGATGACATCTTTTCTGAAGGCTGTGGTTTGTCCCATAAATCCACGGATCACCCGCTGGTGGCATTGCGTGAGCATGCTGGGTACCACATCCCATTTCGCTGAAAAGTCGAAGAGGACAAACACATCGTTTTGTTCATTCACCGGTCTCAGGGAGGGCACATCAATATTGGCAAATTCGTAGTTGTAGGGGTTCGCATCCAGGGTGAAATCCCGGAAAGCAAAGGTTTTGGAAAAATCCAGCTTTTGCTGTGCTGCCGGGTCTGCCGGGTCCCCATCGAACATGCTTTCACAGATGTCCACGCCTTCTGCGGCCAGGGCAATATCAAAACTATCAGTGCCGGAGCACATGGCAAAAAGAAATCCTCCGCCAGCGGTAAAGTCACGAATGTTTTTGGCGACGGCCAGTTTAAGCTGGGATACCTTCCCGAATTCCATTTCCTTGGCCAGCGCTTCATTGCTGCTGACTTCTTGCTGATACCAGGCCGCGTTTCGGAAATTTGCCCAAAAACGTCCATACTGACCGGTGAAGTCTTCATGGTGCAGGTGAAGCCAATCATAAGTGGGGAGTTTCCCCTCAAGAATATCCTTGTCGTAAATAATGTCATATGGGCTCTCGGCATAGGTAAGTACCAGGGTCAC
>DATCYD010000308.1:0-5403 GCA_036570465.1 Anseongella sp. | reverse complement strand
ATGGTGCCGCCCTTTTTAGTTACTTTTTTCTGTTCATCCATGAGTGAAATCACCGGATCCTTAGCATTCTCCTTCATTTCAGTGGAATCCGCTTGCTTCAATCCAAGAACATTCCGCCCGTATTCGATCACGGCGCATTGCATGCCCAGACATATTCCCAGAAAAGGAATGTTGTTTTCCCGTGCATAACGGATGGCTGCTATTTTTCCTTCAATACCCCGGTTGCCGAATCCCGGAGCTACCAGCAAAGCCTGAAGCTGTCCCAGTTTCTCGCCGGCGTTGTCAATCGTAATATTTTCAGAGTGAATGTATTTGAGGCTTACCTTGCATTCATTCTGGGCGCCTGCATGAATAAAGGCTTCGGTGATGGACTTATAGGCATCAGGCAACTCCACATATTTCCCGATTACACCAATGCGGACTTCCGAAGTGGGGTTTTTCAGGTGTCCGAGGAATCCTTTCCAGTTTTCCAGGTCGGGTTCTGCTTTCAGGGGTAGTTTCAGCTTGGCCAGGACCGCTTTGTCCAGTTGTTCCTTCAACATCAGCAGAGGTACATCATAAATGCTTTCCGCGTCAATGGATTCGATTACCGCGTTGATATTCACGTTACAGAATAAGGCGATCTTTTTGCGAAGCTCGGGCGATATACGATGTTCGGTACGGCATACCAGCACATCGGGTTGTACCCCTTGTTCAAGGAGCGCTTTTACCGAATGCTGTGTAGGCTTGGTTTTCAGCTCGCCCGCTGCCGATAAGTAGGGGATGAGTGTCAGGTGAATTACCAGCGCGTTATTCGTCCCTGTTTCCCAGCGGAATTGTCGCACGGCTTCCACAAAAGGAAGGGATTCAATGTCTCCAATGGTTCCGCCGATCTCGGTGATCACAATATCATACTCGCCGCTTTCACCCAGCAACTTAATGTTCCGTTTGATTTCATCGGTGATGTGCGGTACTACCTGCACTGTTTTTCCCAGGTAATCGCCCCGGCGTTCCTGCTCAATGACGTTCTGGTAAATGCGGCCTGTGGTGATATTATTGGCCTGAGAAGTGGGCCGGTTCAGGAAGCGTTCGTAATGCCCGAGGTCCAGGTCGGTCTCCGCCCCGTCTTCGGTCACGTAACATTCCCCGTGTTCATAGGGGTTTAGCGTCCCGGGATCAATATTAATGTAAGGATCGAACTTTTGGATGGTTACCGAGTATCCCCTGGCCTGAAGCAGCTTTGCCAGTGATGCTGAAATGATTCCCTTCCCCAGGGAAGAGGTTACTCCTCCCGTAACGAAAATGTATTTGGTCATACGGATCTGTAAATACTTGACTAAGTTACGGGGCTCAAAGGTAAGGAAAAAAGCCAATAAAGCAGTAGCTTCCTTTTACAATAATGTTTATTTTGGCTTCAGTACTTAACCGGAAAAATTATGAATGCATCCAGAAGAAGATTTTTAACCGAAAGCGGACTGCTGGCTGGTGTGGCCGGTGCTTCGGCCTTGTTTCCCATGGAATTGCTGGCGGATGTCCGGCGGCGGGTCTCCCCCGGTGACCGGATTCATGTGGGGCTTATTGGCTGTAACGGGATGGGTTTTGCAGACCTGGCTTCTATGCTGAAAAGAAGCGAAGTTACCTGTGCAGCGCTCTGCGACGTGGATCAGAATGTGCTTTCCCGCCGGGTAGCTGATCTGGCGAAGGCCGGCGTGAAGAAGCCGCAGTTGTATGGCGATTACCGGAAGTTATTGGAGAATAAGGATCTTGACGCAGTGATCATCGGTACACCCGATCACTGGCATTGCTTGCAATTGACCGACGCCCTTAGTGCAGGGAAGGATGTGTATTGTGAGAAACCCATTGCCAATTCGGTTCAAGAGGCAGGAATCATGCTGGCCGCCGTGAAAAAGCATGGACGCCCGGTACAGATCGGACAATGGCAACGGAGTCAGCAGCATTTTGCCGATGCGGTGGCGTTTGTTCGCTCAGGTCAGTTAGGAAATATTCGTCTGGTAAAGGCATGGGCCTACCAGGGATGGATGAAACCGGTAAATGTGCAACCGGACCAATCTGCACCCGCCGGTGTGGATTATAAAATGTGGCTCGGCCCAGCACCTGAAAGGCCGTTCAACCCGAACCGCTTTCACTTCAATTTCCGTTGGTTTTGGGATTATGCCGGTGGTTTGATGACTGACTGGGGCGTACACCTGATTGATTATGTGCTTCACGGAATGGACGCTACTCATCCCCGGTCGGTGATGGCCCTGGGGGGCAAGTACGCCTATCCGGACGACGCTTCGGAAACGCCGGACACACTCCAGACCGTTTATGAATTTGATAATTTTACGGCATTGTGGGAACATGCGACCGGAATATCCGGCGGCAATTATGGCCGGAATCACGGGATTGCATACATTGGTAACAACGGCACCCTGGTGCTTGATCGTGGTGGCTGGGAAGTAATTCCGGAAACTGATGGTGATAAACCCCGCATGGAAGCAGTGCCTCATCAGAAGCCTTCGGATAACGGACTGGATAAAAATACTTCGAATTTTGTCGATGTGATGCAGTCCCGGGAGCTGTCCTCGCTAAATACCCCCATTGATGTAGGATATTACGCGGCCCTGGTTTCCCATTTGGGCAACGCGGCCTATAAATCCGGACAACGGCTAACCTGGGACCGCGACAAGCTGCAATTTGAAGAAGCAGCTGGGAATAAATTCCTGGAAGCAGATTATTATAATAACTGGAAGATTCCCGTATATTAACGGCATGAAAAGAACATGGTTACTTACGCTGCCATTTTTAACACTTGCAGTAATAGCACAGGCACAGGAGAATGCCAAACCAGAAGATACGGAAGTTTGGGAGCCGGTACCCGAAGTAGTTACGCCGGGGGAAGGGCAGAAGCCCCCATCAGATGCGATCGTTCTGTTCGATGGGAGTGGATTTCAGCATTGGGAGTCGGATAAAGGCGGAGCAGTGAAATGGAAAACAGAAGGGGATGCCATGGTGGTTGTACCCCAGTCCGGAAGTATTCAAACCAAACAGAAGTTTACCGATTATCAGCTCCATATTGAATGGCGGACACCAGCCAGGGTGGTTGGCAAAGGCCAGGGCAGGGGGAACAGCGGTGTGTTTATGCAGGGACGTTATGAATTGCAAATACTGGATTCGTACAATAACCGGACTTACTCAAACGGACAAGCCGGTAGTATTTATAAAGACGGTATTCCGCTGGTGAATGCTTCTCTTCCACCGGGAGAATGGCAACGTTACGACATTGTTTATACTGCTCCCCGTTTTAACGAGGACGGATCGGTAAAAAGCAAGGCCCGGATTACCGTTCTTCAGAATGGCATTCTGGTACAGAATAATTTTGAGATCGCCGGACTGACGCTGTTCATCGGAGAGCATCATTACGAAGAAGGGGGGCACGGAGCCGGTCCCATCATGCTGCAGGATCATAACAACCCCACCGCATTCCGGAATATCTGGATCCGCGAGCTTTAGGATCACCTCAGGTAATGAATGTTTTTGCCTGGTAATTATAGGTGCCTGAAAGCGTTATACTTAATATGAAAATCAAACATCTTCTGAACCTGACGGCTATACTGGTATTCTTCGCAATTATTTCCTGCGAGGTAGAGGAGAAGTTGCATCCCCGTCCAACCACACCTGAGGGATTTATTGAATACAATAAGTTCAAGATCACTATTGAACAGGGCGTTTCCGGCACTCTTTTGTTTCAGGAGGGTAGTTGCGGGCCTGTGCTGGATACGTTGCAGTGTGAGACATATCCAGTGACAAGGACAATCCGGATCTATGAGTTAACCACCCGGGAAGATACAAAACCCGATGAAGGCGCTTTTTTCAGTGAAGTGCATACCAAATTGGTCACTAAGGTGGAGTCGGATAAGGATGGGTTTTTCCAGGTAAAATTAAAACCGGGAAAGTATTCGATGTTTATTGAGGAAGACGGTCGTTTGTATGCTAACCTGACCGGGCGTAACGGTGAGATCCTGGCTTCCACCGTAGATTCAGGATGGGTTACCCTGACCAACCCGGAGATCACCTGGAAAGCGGTTTACTGAGGCCGCGGTTAAAAAAGTCCGTGCAGTTCGCGTTCGATACGTTCGATGATGTTTCCGAGGTCTTCGGGGTTGTCAACCGGATTGAGCTTGTCCTGGTTTACCACCAGAAGCCGGCCTTCCTTGTAGCCTCCAATCCAGTTTTCATATTTCTCGTTAAGCCGGTTCAGGTAATCGAGCCGGATGCCTTTTTCATATTCGCGGCCACGTCGCTGAATATTACTAACCAGGGTAGGAACAGAGGCTTTCAGGTAAATTAGCAGATCCGGCGGTTTTACAAACTGGATGATGGATTGGAAAATGCCCAGGTAATTATGATAATCCCGGCTGGTCATCAGCCCCATATCATGGAGGTTGTTGGCAAAAATATACGCGTCCTCGTAGATCGTCCTGTCCTGGATGATCAGGTGTTTCTTTTCGTGAATCTCGGACAGTTGCTGAAAACGCGCATTCAGAAAGAAAATTTGCAGATTGAACGACCAGCGTTTCATGTCATTGTAAAAATCTTCCAGGTAAGGATTGTTTTCCACCGTCTCAAATACGGCTTCGCACGTGTAATGCCTGGCAAGCAAGCCTGTGAGCGTTGTTTTCCCTGCTCCGATGTTTCCTACGATCGCAATATGCACAATTCTGAATTTTTGAAATTTCCCCTGCTATTAAGCTCGCCAACACCTGCAATTTCGATGCCTTAAATCTGCCCTCCTCAGAAACCTCTGATGCCGATGATCTGTCGTACTTCTGAAATCGTTTTTCGGGCGCTTTCCGTAGCTTTTTCGGCTCCCTCCCGGGCCACCCGGCTAATATAGTGATCATCCGCCGATAGTTCCCGGATCCGGTCCCTCAGCGGGGCAGTAAAACCGGTCATATCTTCGGCGAGTTGTTTCTTGAGGTCTCCATACCGGATCTGACACTGGTTATAAGCCGTGTTGAAATGCTCATATGTTTCCGGTGAAGAAACCAGCTCCATCAGGGTGAACAGATTGGCGATCGCCTCCGGTTTTTCCTGGTTGGGAATCGTAGGACCGCTGTCGGTGACTGCCCGCATCACTTTTTTACGAATCACTTCCGGTTCATCCCTCAGGAAAATAGCGTTTCCTTCTCCTTCCGACTTACCCATTTTGCCACTGCCATCCAGGCCGGGTACTTTAACCAGCTCTGTGCCGAAAATGAAAGCATAAGGTTCCTGGAAATAGTCTGTTTTATACAGGAAGTTAAAGCGATTGGCAAAATTCCGGGTCATTTCAAGATGTTGTTCCTGATCCTTTCCCACCGGGACCTTTGTGGCGCGATGAAGCAGGATATCCGCTGCCATCAGGGTGGGGTAGGTGAGCAG
>DATCYD010000307.1:0-9750 GCA_036570465.1 Anseongella sp. | reverse complement strand
AAAAGTGGCTGTCATCCTCCAACAAAATAGTTACATCAACGCTTAATTGCCATTCAGGGCCTATTTTCATCATTTTTAACATCCTGGCTATTCCCCTTGTCGGAATAACAGACTTGTTACAGCATCGCATGTAACCTCTTGTTACTTTTGCGCTCTAATTGGCATGTGTCAGATTTACACCATGAGAAAACTAATTATCCTCCTTACAGCATTTGTCCTGACTGGCGTCGGAATTACCCAGGCGCAGGTAAACGGTAAAATTACCGGTACTATTACCGACTCGGTTTCAAACCAACCACTTGCATTCGCATCGGTTTCACTGATCACGCCCACAGGCAAGACCGTGAATGGCGCTCTTACCGACGATGATGGAAATTTTATTATAGAAAGTGTAGCTCCGGGCAGTTATCGCCTGCAGGTGGTTTTCGTTGGCTATGTTACCAAAACAAGCGGTTTGATTGAGCTAAAGGACAGACAGGCTGAATTTAAGGCTGGTACACTATCTGTGTCACCCGATGCAGAACTTCTGGAAGGGGTCACCGTGGAAGGGCAGAAGGCATTGTACGAGAATAAAATTGATAAGCTGGTTTATAATGCCGAAAATGACGCCACCAATATTGGAGGTGATGCAGGCGATGTGCTTCGGAAGGTGCCCATGGTTACCGTTGATCTGGAAGGAAGCGTTCAACTACGGGGCAGTGGAAATGTACGGGTACTCATCAACGGGAAACCTTCCAGTGTGGTAGCATCGAACCCGGAGGATGCGCTTAAAATGATCCCGTCTGACGAGATCAAGAGCGTGGAAGTTATCACCAGTCCTTCGGCCAAATACGATGCGGAAGGTACCGCAGGGATCATCAACATCATCACGAAGAAAAAAGGAATCCAGGGGCTGAGCGGAAGCGTCAATCTTTCGGCCGGAACACGCCGGAACAGTGCCGGGTTGGATGTCAATTATCGCAGGAATAAATTTGGCCTCAATGCAGGACTGGGTGGCAACCTGTTCAGTTCGAAAGGGTACCAGCACAGCGAGCGGATCAACAATGCCAGCGAAACCAATCGCTTTTTGTTGCAGGATGGAAACAACGAGATGAACAGTTCCGGTTACCGCGGACAATTTGGAATTGATTACGATATTGATACCACCAGCAATATTGCCACCAGCATTCGTTTCAACGACTTTGGACGGGACTTTGACAATTACCAGGGTACCATCATGAGGAATGCCGGGCAGACCCCTGTCAGCCAGTTTTCCAGGAATTCCAACGGAAACATAGACATGGAAGGCTTCGACTGGACCATGGACTATCGAAAAACCTTTAAACGTCCCCAGCAGGAACTCACCGCATCGGCCCAGTATAGCCGGGGCATGAGAGGCAACGGATATGATTTATTCCAAACCAACAATGCCGGAGAGGTAAATCTGCGGGAAAAGAGCCATAATGATAACCTGAATAAGGAAACTACATTCCAGATCGATTATGTGCATCCCTTCAAAAAGGAAGGAACCGTGCTTGAGGCCGGCGCAAAAAGCATTCTTCGCGATATCAACAGCGATTACCGGTTTAGCATACTAGATCCTGGATCGGGAGATTATATTCCGGACCCGTCCCGCTCCAATATTTTTGATTACCGCCAGGATGTTTATGCGGCTTACACGACATTTGCTTTTAAGATCGGTGAAAAATACGGCTTGAAATTAGGCGCCCGCTGGGAACAGACGCTTATTGACGGCGATTTTGCTTCCACCGGCACCAGCTTCAGCAATAGCTACGGGAATCTGGTACCCAGTGTTACCCTTTCCCGCGAGCTGAAACCGGGCCAGACAGTCAAAGTGAGCTACAGCCGGCGGATCCAGCGGCCCAGCCTTTGGTTCCTGAACCCTTATGTGGATCAGTCAGATTCTCTGAACATCCGCTATGGGAATCCCGAGCTGAAACCCGAACTGAGTAATGCCTACGAAATGGGCTGGAGCACGTTTTTCAAAGGTACCTCCCTGAACGCTTCCCTGTACTGGCGGAACACGAGTGATGTGATCGAAAGCGTCAGTACCATTGAGGAAGGCGTTACCAACACCACCTTCCGGAACGTTTCCAGCAGTACATCCATCGGGCTCAACTTATTTGGTTCTACCCAGATAACGCCGAAATGGTCTGTTAATGGCTCGGTAAACCTTTACGATTACCGGATCAAAAGCAATTCTGACAATCAGTACAGCAATGAGAGCTTTATGTACAATCTGAACATGAACTCGAACCTGGCTTTCGGAGATGGTTTCAGTGCCAGCGTTTTCGCCTTGTTCAATTCACCACGCACCACCCTGCAGGGAAAATCATCATCCTGGTCCATGATGTCGGTTGGATTAAAGAAAGAACTGTTTGACAAAAAAGGAAGCATCGGCTTGAGTGTAACCAATCCCTACAAGAAGCACCAGGAATTCAACCGCGATCTGACCGGCGCGAACTTCACCCAAAATAGCGTCTTTGGTTTCGAGTTCCGTTCGGTGAGCCTCAACTTCAGCTATCGCTTTGGTAAAGTTGATTTTAAACAACAACGGCGACGGAGCAGGGGCATTGACAATGATGATCAGAAGCAGGGAGATGGGAATCAGATGGGGGGCATGTAGCCTTTGAAATCCTTTTACATGTTTCTGCGATACTTTCCGCCAACCTGATAGAGGGCTTCGGAGAGCTGACCCAGGGAACAGACTTTGGCGGCTTCCATCAAGTGGTCGAACGTGTTTTCCTGGTGCAGGGCGGCCGCTTTAAGGGCTTCCAGTTTCGAAGTGGCTTCGGAGTTGTTTCGGGTTTTAAAGGCTTCTGTGGCATCTATCTGGAATTGTTTTTCAGGCTCCAGGGCGCGGATCACTTCCCGGGGGAGCAGGGTGGGAGAGCCTTCACTGCTTAGAAAGGTGTTTACACCGATGATGGGATAGCCACCTTTGTGCTTGAGGTCTTCATAATAGAGGGATTCCTCCTGGATTTTTCCCCGTTGATACATGGTTTCCATAGCTCCCAGAACGCCTCCGCGTTCTGATATGCGTTCAAATTCCCGGTAAATGGCCTCTTCTACCAGGTGACTCAGCTTTTCAATGATGAAGGAACCCTGAAGCGGATTTTCGTTTTTTGCCAGGCCCAGTTCCCGGTTAATGATGAGTTGAATCGCCATTGCCCGGCGTACCGATTCTTCGGTTGGAGTGGTGACTGCTTCGTCGTAGGCGTTGGTATGCAATGAATTGCAATTGTCATAGACGGCATACAACGCTTGCAGGGTGGTCCGGATGTCGTTGAAGTCGATTTCCTGGGCATGCAGGGAGCGGCCGGAAGTCTGGATGTGATATTTGAGTTTCTGTGATCTTTCGTTGCCCTTATATTTATATTTCATGGCTTTCGCCCAGATGCGCCGTGCTACACGGCCGATTACTGAATATTCCGGGTCAATTCCGTTGGAAAAAAAGAAGGAAAGATTGGGTGCGAAATCATCGATGTGCATGCCCCGGCTCAGGTAGTATTCAACAAAAGTGAATCCGTTTGCAAGGGTGAATGCCAGTTGGGTCACTGGATTAGCACCTGCTTCGGCAATGTGATAACCGGAAATAGACACGGAATAGAAGTTCTTAACCTTGTTTCGGGTAAAGTATTCCTGGATGTCCCCCATCATACGCAGGGCGAATTCAGTAGAGAAGATGCAGGTATTCTGGGCCTGGTCCTCTTTCAGTATATCTGCCTGGACAGTCCCCCGGACAGTTGACAGTGTTGCTAGCTTGATTCGTTCATACACTTCCGTGGGCAGCACCTGGTCTCCTGTTACTCCCAGCAGTAACAACCCCAGGCCGTCATGCCCCCCGGGCAGGGAGGTGTTGTAGGCCGGGGCAGGAAGTCCTTTCTCTCTGTAAATTCCCATTATTTTTGCCGTGACCTCCTCTTTCAGTCCATTTTCGAGGATGTGTTTTTCACATTGCTGATCAATAGCCGTATTCAGGAAAAAGCCCAGCAACATGGGTGCCGGACCGTTAATGGTCATGGAAACCGATGTGGACGGTTTGCAAAGGTCAAAACCTGAATAGAGTTTTTTGCAATCATCGAGCGTGGCTACAGAAACGCCTGAGTTGCCAATTTTTCCATAGATATCGCGACGCGGTTGGGGGTCTTCGCCATAAAGGGTCACGGAGTCAAAAGCGGTGGAAAGCCGTTGGGCGGGTTGCCCATGGGCCAGGTAATGAAAGCGTTTATTGGTGCGTTCGGGACCACCTTCCCCGGCAAACATGCGTGTAGGGTCCTCGTTCTGTCGTTTTAGTGGGAATACGCCCGCGGTGTATGGAAATTCACCAGGTACATTCTCAGTCAGTTGCCAGCGCAGAATGTCACCCCAGTCGCTATATTCCGGTAAGGAGATTTTGGGGATCCTAAGTTTAGAAAGTGATTTACTGCTGAGTGGTTGCCGGATTTCCTTCCCCCGGACGAGGTACACCAGTTCGCCGGATTCATATTTATTTCTGGTTTCAGGCCAGTTTTTAATTAGCTGAAGGCAATCAGGGTGGATTTGTTGCTCTAATTGCTGGTACAGGAGATTGATTCGTTCATGATGTGGCGCCTGGTCTCCGGCGGGTTTTTCACCGGGCCCGAGGAGTTCCATGGTCCCCTGCAATTGGTAAAGTCGCCTGGCTAGTTCGCATTGCTCGTCCGCCCAGCGATCATATTCGATGTTGCTATCTACGATTTCGGCAAGGTAACGGCTGCGTGCCGGCGGAATTACCGGGTTGTTGGTAGTCGTCACTGCCAGCTCCGGGGAGTTACCGGAAAAGTTTGTGCCTGTTTTTTGGTCCGTTATTTCCATAAGGGCGTCAAAAAGTGCATTTGTGCCCGGATCATTGAACAGGGAAGCAATGGTCCCATACACCGGAAGGGCTTCTTCGGGGTGGTCCCACAAATTCCGATTGCGCTTATACTGCTTTTTGACATCCCGCAGTGCATCTTCGGCTCCACGTTTATCAAATTTATTGATCGCTACCAGGTCAGCAAAGTCAAGCATGTCGATCTTTTCCAGCTGCGTGGCTGCCCCGAATTCAGGGGTCATTACATACAGGGAAACATCGCAATGATCCGTAATCTGCGTATCGGACTGGCCAATGCCGGATGATTCCAGCAATATCAGGTCGAAATCAGCTTGCCGGCAAACCTCAAGAATTGTTTTGATATGTTCCGGAAGCGATTTATGGGCTTGTCTTGTTGCCAGGGACCGCATAAATACGTTCGGATGATGAATAGCATTCATCCGGATGCGGTCGCCAAGCAGGGCACCACCGGTTTTTCTTTTGGACGGATCCACGGAAATAACGGCCAGTCTTCTTTCCGGGAAATTTGTCAGAAAACGTCTGATAAGTTCATCGGTGAGGGACGATTTTCCGGCGCCTCCTGTCCCGGTAATACCAATAACGGGTATTTCTTTGCTTCCGGCTAAACCCTGGGGTAATTGCCAGTTATTATTGACAACGCAGGTAATAATCCTGGCCAGGTTTCCCTGAGCGGAAGAAAGCTTTTTTGCAACGCCGGAAAGATCCGGCGCCGACGTTGCCTCCGGACAAGGGGAAATGGGGGTATCGCATTGTTGCAGCAAATCATTAATCATTCCCTGGAGGCCCATTTCCCGACCATCATCAGGCGAATAGATCCGGGTGACGCCGTATTCATGTAATTGACTAATCTCCCGGGGAAGAATTGTACCTCCTCCGCCGCCGAAAATGTGAATATGTCCGGCGTCCCGTTCGCGAAGGAGATCCACCATGAACTTGAAAAATTCCACATGCCCCCCCTGGTAAGAGGTAATGGCAATGGCTTGTACATCTTCCTGGATGGCACAATTGACAATCTCTTCCACTGACCGGTTATGGCCCAGATGGATCACTTCCGCACCCGAGGCTTGCAGGATCCGTCGCATGATATTAATAGCGACATCATGCCCGTCAAACAGGGAGGCGCCCGTTACAATGCGGATAATGTTTTTCGGTTTATATATTTCCGGATCCATGCTGTCGCATATTCAAACGTTCCTTGCAAAACTATGAAAAAATGAGATAGGGACGGCATTTTCCTTACCTTTGCAGACGCATGGAGCAGGGCAAAAAATCATATAATAATTACGGAAATTACCTCCGGCAGAAATACGACGGGAAAAAAGTATATAAGGTAATCGTGGATGCCGGTTTTACCTGTCCCAACCGCGATGGTGAAAAAGGCTTCGGCGGCTGTACCTACTGCAATGTAGATTCCTTTACTCCGGAAGCCGCCCGTCACCTTCCATCCCTTGCCGAGCAAGTGGAAAAGGGAATGGAACGCGCCCGCTTTAGTTATAAGGCTGAGAAATTCATTATTTATTTTCAACCGAATACCAATACCTACGCCCCCGCCAGCGAGTTAAAAAGATTATTTGACGAAGCCCTGTCGGTGAATTCCGACGATGTAGTGGGACTGTCGGTAGGCACCCGCCCGGATTGCCTGGATGCCGAAAAGATTTCGCTGCTGGAATCCTATGCCGGACGCCTGGACGTGGATCTGGAGATGGGTATGGAATCCATTTATGACGAAACCCTTGGCAGAATAAATCGCGGATGCACCCATGCCGACCTTGAAAACGCCCTCCGGATGGTGGAACACAGCCCCCTGGACGTGTGCGTTCATACAATTTTTGGATTCCCTTGGGAAACCCGTGAAATGATGCTTCGCTATGCAAATGTGATCAATAATTTCCCGAAGATCCGTTTCATAAAACTTCACCATTTACATATTGTTGAGGGCTCTATCATGGGCGTGCATTACAAGCGAAAACCGTTTAAGTTGTTTTCCCTCGAAGAATATGCAGATTTTCTCTGCGAATTTATTCCCCTTCTCCGCGAAGATGTAGTCATCCAGCGTCTCTTCGGCCTTGCCGACAAAAATTTACTGATCGCTCCCCAATGGAAACTGAAGCGTTCAGAAATACAAGCCTATATCGACAAAACGCTGGAATCGAATGGCGTTTTACAGGGAGGGGCGTTAACTGACTTCAGTACTTCTTGAAAATGTACACAATCGAGCTTGATTTATTGATATTCATCAGGCTCTGGAGATAGGAGAGGCCTCCATTGAAAGCTCCCAGGAACAGAGAGAAGCTTCGTTTTTTATTTTTTTCGCTCAGAATCGAGACATAAAACGAATCGAAGGGCATCCGTTGTTTTCCGATTAAGCGAAAGCCATGCGCCGCGGCGAGTTTTCCGATAGCCTTGGGGCTGAAATGCCAGAGGTGACGGGGAACATCGTAGGCGGCCCAATGTTCTTTATACAGGCGGGCATCGAAACTATGGTGGTTGGGAACGGCGGCAATAAAATAGCCGCCTTCTTTCAGCAGGGCATTGATTTGAGTGAGGTAGGCGTCCAGGTCATCCACGTGTTCCAGGACATGCCACATGGTGATGACATCGGCCCCGGCATTTTCCAGCTGGAAGAGGCCTTCCGTATCACTGATGGGCTGGCCGGTGAGTTCTTCCGCCAGTTTCCGGGCATCGGCATCGGGTTCGACACCGTGTACTTCCCAGCCGGCTTTTTGCATATGATGAATGAAGTAGCCCGTGCCACAGCCAATGTCCAGCAATTTGCCTTTTCGCTGCCGTGTGTATTTTTCAAGCAGCCCCTGCTTGCGGGAAAGCATGATTGTTCTGACGCGGTGATACAGCTGATTGACGAGGCCTTTCCGGGTATCAGTATGGGAAACATAGTTTTCTGATTTATAGAAGGTCCCCATCACATCACCCGAGGGGACATGCTGCGTGAATCCAAGGCCGCAATCCAGGCACTTGTCAACCGGGAAGACCATTCCGGAAACCAGATTGTCCCTGCATTTTAACCCGTGTTGTATCCTGCTGCTTCCACAGACAGGGCATTTGTCATGCACAGTATGCTGCATTGGCTGTTTTCTCTTTTTGTACAAATGTAAAGAGAAATTTCCGGTTAGTTGACGATCTTATTGGCGCAGCTGCTGCTTGCAAATGCTTCCGGCTTCGCTTTAAATACAAAGCCCATGCTCAGGATGTAACCCATTGCTTCATGCAGGGCAACATTTGATTTAAACTGTGGGTTTGTGTTGATATCGGCGTGCACCTCCATATCTACATCGTAAAGATCCAGCAGGTCGCAAAGTGAGTAGGCTACTTCAATGGATTTCTGTACTTCATTCAACATACGTTCGCGGATGCTCATCTTTTTCCGGGTACGTTCCTGATGAATATACATGAAACCGCCACGCCGTTCCCGCAGAAAAACAATCACAGTTGCGAATTCGGTGATGCCATTTTTAACTTGTGAATCGGTACCGATACATACCTTAAGACGGAAGCCAGCCTGTATCTCGCGTTCCAGCGCGGCTTCTACTTCATCGGTTATGGTGAAGTGTACTTGTTCTCCATTGAATTTTCTCCAGGACATAATGAGTACTAAGGTAATGTATTCTTAGCACTAATTGTGTGGATTAATATTAAAAAATCATGAAAAATGGCTTCAATGTCAGCTCTTTAGCTTTTTGTACCGGATTCGGTGCGGGGTATCATCTCCCAGCCTTTTCTTCCGGTTTTCCTCATACTCCGTATAATTTCCGTCGAAGAAATATACCTGTGAATTGCCCTCAAAGGCCAGGATATGGGTACAGATCCGGTCCAGGAACCAGCGGTCATGCGAGATAATAACGGCGCAACCGGCAAAACTTTCCAGCCCTTCTTCCAGTGCCCGAAGCGTGTTCACATCAATGTCATTGGTAGGTTCATCCAGCAGGAGCACGTTTGCATCCTTTTTCAGGGTAATGGCCAGGTGTGCGCGGTTGCGTTCACCGCCTGACAGAACGCCTACTTTCTTCTGCTGATCGGCACCATTGAAATTGAACCTGGAAACGTAGGCGCGGGAGTTAACCGGACGGCTACCGAGCATCAGGGTCTCATGTCCTCCGGTGATGTTTTCCCAAACCGACTTATCAGGGTCAAGGTCATCATGGCTTTGGTCCACATAGGCCAGTTCCACGGTTTGTCCCAGAGTCACCGATCCGGTGTCTGGTTTTTCCTGCCCGGTAATCAGCCGGAACAAGGTAGTCTTACCTGCGCCGTTGGGGCCAATAATCCCCACAATACCAGCCGGAGGCAGCATAAAGTTCAGGTTTTCGAACAGTAATTTATCGCCATATGCCTTGGAAACATTTTCCGCAACAATCACTTTGTCTCCCAGGCGTGGTCCGGAGGGGATGAATAGTTCCAGTTTGTCTTCCTTTTCCCTGGACTCCTGACCGGCCAGCTTTTCGTAATTGGCCAGACGTGCTTTGGATTTGGCATGACGTGCTTTTGGAGCCATGCGTACCCACTCCAGTTCCCGTTCCAGTGTTTTCTGTCGCTTGGTTTCCTGCTTTTCTTCCTGAGCCAGGCGTTTAGCCTTCTGGTCCAGCCAGGATGAATAATTTCCTTTCCAGGGGATGCCTTCTCCGCGATCGAGCTCCAGGATCCATCCGGCCACATTATCCAGAAAATACCGGTCGTGCGTAACGGCAATCACCGTTCCCTGATATTGTTGCAAATGATGTTCCAGCCATTCGATTGATTCGGCGTCCAGGTGGTTGGTGGGTTCATCCAGCAGCAATACATCCGGTTCCCGGATCAGCAGCCGGCAAAGGGCAACCCGGCGGCGTTCTCCGCCTGAAAGGACCGATATCAGCGTGTCGGGTTCCGGGCAGCGGAGGGCG
>DATCYD010000306.1:0-5442 GCA_036570465.1 Anseongella sp. | reverse complement strand
CGCTGGAGACCGGGTTAAAGGGGCCCTGCGGGTTACCGCCTGGCGACGAAGGGGGAATGTTCATGTCTGACATGTCGTTGAATAATTTATTTAAATATACAATTATTTTTATTTAGCGAATCCCTTACCTTTGCAAGGGTAGAGATCACTGCCATCATGCATTCGATAGCATCAAAGAAAATAATATGCAATACGACGTTGTAGTAATAGGTTCTGGCCCCGGCGGTTACGTGGCCGCCATTCGTTGTGCCCAACTGGGAATGAAAACGGCCGTTGTGGAACGTTATCCGACTTACGGAGGCACTTGCCTGAATGTAGGTTGTATTCCTTCCAAGGCGCTGTTGGATTCATCAGAACACTATCACAACCTGGAGACCAATTTCAAGGCGCATGGCATTGAGGCCAGCGGCGTAAAACTTGACTTCGGCCGGATGATTGCCCGGAAAGATGAAGTGGTGAAGCAAACTACCGACGGTATTGCCTTCTTGTTTAAGAAGAATAAGATCGATGCCTACGAAGGGCACGGTTCTTTCGTTGACAAGAACACCATTCGCATCACAGGTGAAAAGGATAAAGATCAAACCATCCAGACCAAACGGGTGATCATAGCTACCGGATCGAAACCCTCGTCGTTGCCGTTTCTGAAGATCGATAAAAAACGGATCATCACTTCAACCGAAGCTTTATCACTTAAGGAAGTACCTAAAAATCTGATTCTCATCGGCGGAGGAATCATTGGGTTGGAACTGGGATCGGTATATGCCCGGCTGGGATCCAATGTCACCGTGGTGGAATATCTTGATGGCATTATCCCTACGATGGACCGGCAACTTGGAAAAGAACTGCTGAAAAGTCTGAAAAAACTTGGGATCAATTTTCTGCTGAGCCACAAGGTCACCGGAGCTACGGTAAAAGGACGGACGGTTACCCTTACCGCCGATGACCCTAAGGGGAATAAGGTGGAGGTCAAAGGTGATTATTGCCTGGTAGCGGTGGGGCGTTCAGCTTATACCCGGGATCTTGGATTGGAGAATATCGGCATTGCACCGGAAGAAAGAACCGGCAAGGTTCCCGTTAACGAACACCTTGAAACCTCCGTGGAAGGCGTATATGCCATCGGGGATGCAATCAAGGGGGCTATGCTGGCCCATAAAGCCGAGGATGAAGGGGTGTATGTTGCCGAACGAATGACCGGACAACTGCCACATATCAACTATAATCTGATTCCGGGGGTCGTTTATACCTGGCCGGAAGTTGCTTCGGTGGGCAAGACCGAAGAAGAACTAAAGGAAGCCGGTACGTCCTATAAGACAGGTTCGTTTCCATTCAAGGCAAGTGGCCGGGCACGGGCAAGCATGGATACGGACGGATTCATCAAGGTGCTGGCTCATAAGGAAACTGACGAAATACTGGGGGTGCATATGATTGGTCCCCGCGCAGCAGATATGATTGCAGAAGCCGTTACAGCGATGGAATTCCGTGCTTCAGCTGAAGATATTGCCCGGATCTGTCACGCCCATCCGACTTATACCGAAGTATTCAGGGAAGCTTGTCTTGCTGCAACCGATAATCGACCCATTCATATTTAACTGAAGCCGTCCGCGTATCCGGGAGGGCCCGTCAACATCATTCAGGATGATCTTCCAGGAGAATAAGTCGCTCAAATCCTTTAACACGTTTGCGGTACCAGCCCTTGCGCGTTACTTCGTGGAGGTTAACAGGAAAGAAGATCTGCCCGTCCTGTTTGCCAATCAGGAACGATTGATACGTCCCTTACTGGTGCTTGGAGGGGGGAGCAATATCTTGTTCACCCGTGATTTTGAAGGAACTGTTCTGAAAATGAACATCAAGGGTATCCGGGTTGAAACAAGCGGAGATGCGGTGTTGGTGGAAGCAGGAGCGGGGGAAGTTTGGAATGATTTGGTGAGCTATTGCGTTACCAACGGTTATGCCGGCATTGAAAATCTTACGCTGATCCCGGGATCGGTGGGCGCCGCGCCCATACAGAACATCGGCGCCTACGGAGTAGAATTGCAGCACGTATTTGATTCCCTGGAAGCTTTCGATACGGAAACAGGTGAGTTCCGCTGTTTCAACCAGGAGGAATGTGCCTTCGGTTACAGAGAAAGCGTTTTTAAGAAGGAACATCGGGGTCAATTCATCGTCACTTCTGTTACATTACGTCTATCTTCCGTTTTTAATCCCAATACTTCCTATGGAGCCATTGAAACCGAATTGGCCAGGCGAAATATTACGAAGCCGGATATCTCTGACATCAGCGAAGTAGTGGCGGATATCCGTGTGTCCAAACTACCCGACCCCTCTACAATCGGGAATGCCGGCAGTTTCTTTAAGAATCCGGTAATCGGTGAAGCAGAATTTGAACAGTTGAGGAAGAAATTCCCGGACGTGGTTAGCTTTTCTATGGCAGGCGACCGTGTCAAACTGGCAGCCGGCTGGCTGATCGAACAATGTGGCTGGAAGGGCAAGATAACCGGCCATACAGGCACCTGGAAGAACCAGGCACTGGTATTGGTGAACCACGGGCATGCTACCGGAGACGAAGTGTACGCCCTTTCTGAAGCCATTATAGGCTCTGTGCGGGACAAATTTGGTCTTGTTTTGGAACGGGAAGTTAATATTATCTGACAATTCTATACTGGTACGTTTGTTGAAGCAATTCACCATGAAACGTTAAACAAAACTGGACGACTCTGCTTTTTGTTTAAAAAATGTGTAATATTTGTTTTACATATTTTGGTAATTGCGAATCAGGCCCTATATTTGTTTAACCAATTAGAGGAAAACGTTAAACACCATGACAAAGACCGAATTCAATACAATGGTGCTCCATCAGACAGGTTCCCTGCGGATGTATGCACTGAATTTCACCAGGGATTCCGAAGATGCGAATGACCTGGTACAGGATACTTTACTGAAGGCGATCACTTATTACGATAAATTTAAGGAAGGTACCAATCTGAAGGGGTGGTTGTACACCATCATGAAGAACACCTTCATTAACAATTATCGTCGGGTGGTGAAGATGAACTCCCTGGTTACCAAATCAGATGAGATTCCTTCTTCCAGCCTGCTGCACAGCGCGACGCACAATAATGCCGAAGGAAAGTTCGTGATGAAAGACATCAATGATGCTCTTGACAGCCTTCCCCCCGAATATTACGTGCCCTTCACCAAATACTTTACCGGTTTTAAATACCATGAGATCGCCGATGAATTAGGCATTCCTATCGGTACGGTAAAAACCCGGATCCATGTGGCCCGGAAGTTGTTGAAAAAGAAGTTGAAGGATTACGATACCGCGCCACGGCGCGTCCTTATAGAAGAGGCTGCTTAATTTAGCGGTTGTTTGCTGGAATGGGGGTCTTTGCATATGGTTGCAGAGGCCCCTTTTTATATGCATCTACCCGTAAACATAACACTGAACATTAACAGTAAAACTGTAACTTTATGTTCAAACAATTCTCCAGACCATGGTAACCACACCGAAACACGATCAACGCATTGCAAAAATGACCTTTGCTTCGGTTTATCCGATGTATGTCGAAAAAGTGGAAAAGAAAGGGAGGACAAAGGAAGAGTTGCATCAGGTGATTACCTGGTTGACCGGCTTCGATGACAAGAAATTGCAGCAACTGATCGAAGTCGAAGTGACATTTGCATCTTTCTTTCAGCAGGCGTCGCTGAACCCGAACGCTGAGCTCATTACAGGTATGATCTGCGGATATCGTATCGAGGAGATAGAAACTCCCTTGACAAAGCAGGTCCGGTATCTGGACAAACTAGTGGATGAACTGGCTAAAGGCCGGAAAATGGAGAAGATCTTACGAAGGACATAGCTTATTAATGCGATGGGCGAACATTAGTTTTCCAGGTTAACTTTCCATTGATGAGTATCGTCTTCAAAGACCTCTTTCCCCCAGATTGGGAGTTCCTTTTTAATTCGTTCAACAACTTCTTCACATGCTGCAATCGCGGCTTTCCGGTGGCCGGAAGATGTGAAAACAAAAAAGCAGATTTCTCCGGCTTCTACAGTACCCAGGCTATGATGGATATGCATGCAGGTTATGGGGTGTTTCTCAAAGATATGTTCCCTGATCTCCAGCATTTTCCTGGTTGCCATTTCGCGATGAGCTGTGTATTCAATGGCACGGACTGTTTTCCCTTCAATCTGGTCCGCCCGGATTTGTCCGAGGAATATGCTGTGCGCTCCAATAGTCGTTTTGGAAGAGTGCTTTGCAATATGATTCGCAATCCATGTTGATGGAATAGCCCCCTCCACAAAAATATCCTTAATTCCTTTCTTCATGACGATATCTTTCCAATGCGATGACACCTCCCTCCAGATGATTGATCTCCTGATACATTCCCGTTTCATATACCAATTGACCCGCCATTAAACTCCGTTTCCCGGATTGGCAGACAAAGATGACCCGGTTTTTATTGATCAGATTCAGTTTTTCCGAAAGCTCGTCCAGGGGAATATGCAGATGATCGGCGAAAAGTACTGGCAATTCGTCCGCATCCCGCACATCAACAATTAAGGTGTCGTTGTTTTGTGATGCCTCGATAAATTCCTTCGGATCAATGCCTTGTATCCCTGAAACTGTAGTTCCACAATGATGATCATAATCAAAGGCTTCAAATTCGGCCAGGGAGGTTGGAAAGCTGGATTTTTCCGGCAGGGTTTTGGGAACGTCCAGTATCATTGAACGGTTATCCAACAAGTTAAGAGTCATCAGTTTATTGCATAAAGGTTGGCCGGTACCTGTGAGTAATTTAATGGCTTCTGTTGCTTGCATGGTTCCGATGATTCCGGGAAGTACACCCAGGACGCCTGCCTCGTTGCAATCGGGAGCGTCTCCAGGGCCAGGAGGTACAGGAAAAAGGTGCCTGTAGGTGGTCTTTGCGCCTTCTTCATTGCTAACATTGAAAACAGCCAGTTGCCCTTCATATCGAAAGACAGCGCCGAATACCAAGGGCTTATCCAACAGCATGCAGATGTCAGTCAGGAGGTAACGTACCGTAAAGTTATCGGTACAGTCCAATACCACATCACAGTCTTCAATGAACTGGATGGCATTTTCGGTAGAAAGAGAAGTAACATAACCGCGGATTTCAATTTCAGGGTTCAGTAACCGAAGTTTTTTTGCCGCAACTTCTGCTTTGAAAAGCCCTGTTTCGCTGGTGGCGAATAATACCTGACGTTGCAGGTTGCTCAGTTCGATTTTATCATGATCAAGAATGATAATCTTTCCAACGCCTGCTGCGGCCAGGTATTGCAGGGCCGGGCAGCCCAGACCACCTGCGCCGATAACCAACACCCTGGACCGTTGGAGCATGGTTTGGCCTGCTTCCCCAAATCCACTTAACTGGTAATGCTTTGAATAGCGCTGGCTCCGTCCCATTTCCTATCCCCCG
>DATCYD010000305.1:0-2867 GCA_036570465.1 Anseongella sp. | reverse complement strand
TTTGCACTTGATGGTTACAAAGTGGCGCTGTCAGACGTTTCGCAGAAAGCCCTGGGTAAAGCCGAAATAACGATAATCGCCAACCTTGACCGGATGATCAAAAAAGAATTGATCGGCACGAAGGAGAAAGAGCAAACCCTGGCCAATATTCAATTCTTCACAAACCTTGAAAATGCCACCGAAGGAGCCGGATTGGCGGTGGAAGCTGTTTCAGAGCAGGTGGAAATTAAATTACCTCTGTTTAAACAACTGGATGCATGCTGCGCGCCGGATACCATCCTGGCCAGCAATACTTCCTCCATCTCCATCTCTCAACTCGCCGCTGCAACAAAAAAGCCGGAAAAAGTAGTGGGGATGCATTTTATGAATCCGGTGCCGGTAATGAAGCTTGTGGAAGTCATCCGCGGTTACCATACATCGGATGACACCTGCTCCACGATAATGAAACTTGCCGGGAAGCTTGGAAAGGTACCGGTAGAAGTGAATGATTATCCTGGTTTTGTGGCGAACCGGATTCTGATGCCCATGATCAACGAGGCTATTTACAGCATCTATGAGGGTGTGGCCGGAGTGAATGGGATCGATACGGTGATGAAACTGGGCATGTCGCATCCCATGGGCCCCTTACAACTTGCTGATTTCATCGGTCTGGATGTTTGCCTGGCTATATTAAGGGTACTCCACGAAGGCTTCGGTAATCCGAAATACGCTCCTTGCCCGCTGCTGGTGAACATGGTAACAGCCGGCCAGCTGGGTGTAAAAACGGGCACCGGCTTTTACACGTACGAAAAAGGTGTAAAAGATGCTGTCCCCGCGCCACGGTTCCGGCGCTGAACCAGACTAACCTGGACATTAATTACATCTGTTCCGGCACCTCAATACCAAGCAATTCCATTCCCCGGGAAATAATACGGGCAGTAATTTCCGAAAGCTCCAGCCTGAACTGTTGCTTATCTTCTGCCTTCAGGATGGGATTATCGTGGTAAAATTTATTGTAAGTCTTGGCCAGGTCGAACAGGTAATTGGCAACAACGGCCGGATTGTAGTCAGCTGCTGATTCGATAATGGTGGTTTCAAATTTATTCAACAGGATGACCAGGTTTTTTTCATCCGCATTCAGAAGAAATCCCGGCGCATCTGATTCCGTTGCTATACCGGCCTTTTCCAGCACAGAACGGATGCGGGCATAGGTGTATTGAATAAAAGGCCCGGTATGGCCTTGCAGATCAATGGATTCATTCGGATCAAACAACAAGCGCTTTTTGGGATCAACCCGAAGCAGGTAGTATTTTAACGCCGCCATACCTACCTTGCGGAACAATTCTTCTTTTTCTGTCTCAGGAAGCTGGTCCGCCTTTCCCAGCTCCAGGGTGTTATGACGGGCTTTTGCGATCATTTCGTCAATGAGGTCATCTGCATCCACCACAGTCCCTTCCCTGGATTTCATTTTTCCGGATGGAAGATCAACCATGCCATAGGAAAGGTGGTAAAGACCGCTTGCCCAGGGCTTTCCCAGCTTTTCCAGGATGGATGAAAGCACCTTGAAATGATAATCCTGTTCGTTTCCTACAACATACACGGACTTGTCCATTTGATAGTCGTCATATTTCAACTGGGCTGTTCCAATATCCTGTGTCATGTAAACGGAGGTACCGTCAGCGCGCAGTAAGAGTTTTTCATCGAGTCCTTCGCTGCTGAGATCGATCCAGGCAGAGCCGTCTGGTTTGCGAAAAAAGGTGCCCTTTTCCAGGCCGTCCAGTACAATATCCTTTCCCAACAAATAAGTATCGGACTCGTAATACACCTTGTCAAAATCAACTCCGAGCCGACGGTAGGTCACTTCAAAACCATCATATACCCAGCCGTTCATCGTCTTCCAAAGGTTTGTTACCTCCGGGTCCCCTTCTTCCCACATGCGCAGCATTTGCCTGGCCTCCTGCATGAGTGGGGCAGCAAATTTCGCCTCATCTTCGGTCATACCAACCTCCATGAGCTTCCCGATCTGTTCTTTGTACTTCTTATCGAACAGCACATAATACTTTCCTACAAGATGATCTCCTTTCATGCCCGAAGAAGCCGGCGTTTCACCCTCCCCGAATTTCATCCAGGCGGCCATCGATTTACAAATATGGATTCCCCGGTCATTGATCAGGTTGGACTTGATCACTTCATAGCCAGCTGCTTCCAGAATGCGAGAAACGGAATAACCCAGCAGATTATTCCGGATATGACCAAGATGCAACGGTTTATTGGTATTTGGCGAAGAATATTCTACCATGACTTTCTGCCCGTTGGGAGGTTGAGACCCAACATCAGTTGAAGCCGTCATTGCTTTTATCCGCCCGAGCCAGTAACGATCGCTGATCACCAGATTCAGAAAACCCTTCACCACGCTAAAACCTGCAATTTCCTCATAATGCTCCTGCAGATAAGTACCCAGCTCCCCCCCCGTTTCTTCAGGCGATTTTTTTGAAGACCGTGTAAAAGGAAAGGTGACGACCGTTAAATCTCCTTTAAACTCTTTCCGGGTTTCATTGATGGTCACTGAAGAATCCGGGATGGTTTCCCCGTATAATGCGTTAATGGATTTGGCCGTGATCCTGGCCACAAATGAGTTTATTGTCATCAGATATTATGCGTTAACTGGTTGCTTGCTCTTAAAAGAATGTCAAATGCCTGTTCGGCCATGAGATTATCCCGGTCAAGGGTAGGATTCACTTCCACCAGCTCAAAGGAACTGATCTTTTTACTCTGCATCAACCGAACAACAAGGGTAGCGGCTTCCTTTCCGGTAAGGCCGTTGGGCACAGGCGTCCCTGTTCCTTTGGAAACGGAAGGATCCATTACGTCCACATCGAATGAAATAT
>DATCYD010000304.1:0-26147 GCA_036570465.1 Anseongella sp. | reverse complement strand
ACAGGACGGGGCGCCATTTAGGAGGCTTGAAAATGCTTAAACAGTAGTTATTCAATAATTTTATATTCCTATATAAGAGTCAATAATACATTCCAAATAAAGTTATACTTTACATACTGAAGCATGGCTCTCTCAGCGCTGTTTTTGCGCGTGATCCCGGCGACAATACGCTGCAGGACCTTTAAAACCCGTTTTACACGATCAGACTTCTGTTTCTGCCATCTGCATCACACAAGAGTTTTGTCCAAAAACGCAGCAGAATAATATTTGGTTCCGAAATATAATACAACATATCTAGCTTTAGTTGAAATTATTGTAATGTTTATATAAAGCAATAATTTAGTTTATTGATTTTCTCCACACCCTTGGCCCGCCCCCAAAAATCTTTAGTACCTTTATGATAGAAATTGATGCGCCCATGTCGTTGGAACCCTCCACGGTCTCAAAGGAACTGGCCTTGTTCAGTGAACTGAAAGAAGGCGACCCTGCCGCCTTCAAAACATTTTTCCTTCGCTATTATGACAAACTTTTGGGCTTCGTACTGACCCTGGTTCCCGGCAATTCCTTCCTGGCTGAAGAAACCGTTCAGGAAGTTTTTACCCGGCTATGGGAACGGCGGGAAACCATTGAGATCCATTCATCGGTCCGGTACTATCTTTACAGAAGTTGCAGGAATATTCTGTATAATCTGCTGGAGAAAAAAGCAACCCGGGATGCACTTTCCCTGAGCCGTGTTGAACCCGTTCCGGAGCCGGCCGAAGATGCTGCCGGTCAGCTGAGCTACAAGCTGCTGGAAACGGATTTCCGGGAAGCAGTAAATGAGCTGCCGGAGAAGGCTCAGAAAGTTTTTCTTTTACGATATTATCATCAAAGCAAACACAAGGAAATTGCCCGCCGCCTCCACATATCGGAAAGCATGGTGGAGAAGCATTGGGCGAATGCACTCCGGCATCTCCGTAAAAAACTGGCGGCCCATTATTTTCAATAATTTTCATGCTGCACCTGTGGGTTTTCCTTCCTCACCTGTCTTATGATGAAAGCTGTTTTCGGCTGCGCACATTCAATGAGAAAGAACATTCCATTTCATTACGTGGACCTGTCGCTGAAATTCCTGGAAGGCAACAGTACGCGGAAAGAAGACACGGAACTGGATCAATGGATCCGGCAGGACCCGCGACACCTGGAACTCTTTGAAAAAATCAACCTGAACTGGCAATCCCGGCCGCAACACCGGCCCGGGACGATGCAGGCCTATACCGAACTGGCCAGCCGCCTGGGATTACCCGGAGAAGCGGATCAAAGCAGGGAACCCGTGCGAATCCCACAAAGCCGTGTGATCCGCTGGGCTGCTTCGCTGACTGCAATCCTGGCAGTAGCTGCGGGCGCCTGGTATTTCCTGTCCCGTGAAAAGGGCATCACCTACCACACAGGCTATGCTCAGGTACGCACCTTCCTTCTTCCAGATAGTTCGGTGGTTACCCTGAATGCCAATTCGACCCTTACCATTGATGAAAACTGGATGGAGCAGGCAGACCGGAGAGTCAGCCTGAACGGGGAGGCCTTTTTTGAGGTCAAAAAGCAACTTCAGGAATCACCATCGGCATCAGCTTACCGGAAGTTTATCGTATCCACCGGTAACCTTGAAGTAGAAGTCCTTGGGACCTCCTTTAATGTAAACTACCGGGACAGCGAAACCAGCGTGGCGCTGAATTCAGGCAGTATCCGGTTAAAATTGCGCAAAAACTCCCGGGAAATACTCATGCATCCGGGAGATCTGGTGGAAGTAACTCCTGCCGCCGATCCGGTCATCCGCAACGACGTAGAAGTTACCAACTATTCCAGTTGGAAAACCGGACAATTATTTCTGGACGGCAGCAATATCCGGGAGTTAAAAGCCTTGTTGCAACACAATTACGGGCTGAGGATTCAATTTGAAACCCCTGAAAATGTCCGGGACGTCAGGCTCCGGGGCAAATTCCCCGCTGACGATCCGGCTTTGTTGCTGAAAGCCATCGCCGATGTAACAGGCACTGTTTTAAAACAAGAAAACGGACGAATTTTCTACATGCAAAAAGCAAAACTGAAATGATATGAAATTCCTGCTATTTCTAACGGTGTCGCTTTTGATCACAGAGACAAGCCATTCCCAGGAACCCCTGTTCAATACGCAAAACGATGCGCGGGAACAAGGGAAAGCCTTGTCTAAGGTACTAGCCAACATCGAAAAAGTCTATTACGTAAACTTCTATTACAATGCGCCGGAAATTGCCGGGAAATACGTTCCCGGGGACTTCCGAACGACGGGTTACAAAGATGTGGGGCGGTTGCTGAACAGGCTGCTCTATAGTCAAAAGCTGGACTACGAACAAGTAAGCGATAATTACTATTATATTTTTCCACTGCAAGGTTCTTCCCCAACAGCGCGTGTAAATGAAGCATCCACCTTATTGGCCCTGGAGTATAGCCTGGTGGAAAAACCAGCCGCCAGGCCACGCCTGACCGAAAAGAAGGCCAGGTTCCGGCGACAACATGTCGTTCACGGAAAAGTAACGGACGCTGCAGATAATTATCCGCTTCCGGGTGTAAGCGTCCAGATAAAAGGGAGTACCACGGGAGTTTCTACCGATCTGCAGGGAAACTTTTCCATTACCTCATCCGATCCGGCTGCCACGCTCGTGTTTTCTTACGTGGGTTATGTCAGCCGGGAAGTACCAATCGATAGCCAGGCATCCATAAATGTACAGCTTGAACCGGACGTACAGTCACTCAGCCAGGTCGTGGTGGTAGGATACGGCACGCAGAAACGAGAGAACCTGACCGGCGCAGTCTCTCAGATCGACTCCAAAATACTGGAAGACCGGCCAATCACGAATGTGGGACAGGCGCTTCAGGGGGCCATCGCCAATCTGAATGTTAATTTTGGCGACGGCCGTCCGGGCGGCGATGCACAGATCAATGTCCGGGGCTTCACTTCCATCAACGGGGGCGACCCATTGGTGCTGATAGACGGGGTGCCAGGGGATATCAATCTGCTGAACCCCCTCGATGTGGCTTCCATCACTGTGCTGAAAGATGCCTCCTCGGCGGCAATATACGGGGCCCGGGCGGCATACGGAGTCGTGCTGATCACCACCAAAAAAGGACAGAAAGGCAAACTACAGGTAACCTACAGTAATAATTTTTCGGTAGCCACTCCCACCACCAGCCACGACTTTATGAATGACGGGTATGAAACGGCCCGCCTGATCGATGAGGCGTTTCAGGTAACGACCGGAAATGACTATACCGGTTATACCGAAGAGGATTATGAGGAACTCCGGAAACGTCAGACGGACCATTCCCTGCCTGATGTAGTCATTCAGAACCGGAATGGGCGCGACCAGTATGTATGGTATGGAAATACGGACTGGTGGGATTATTTCTTCAGAAACCGGATGCCCTCTATGAATCATTCCATCCAGTTCTCAGGAGGCTCGGAAAAGATCGACTTCCTGGTTTCCGGCCGTTTTAACGAACAGTTGGGGATGATGCAAATCAATCAGGATAAAAACACCGCCTTTAATCTTCGGGCCAAGATCGAAGCCCGCCTGACTCCCTGGCTGACCTTGAGCAATAACCTGCAGTTCGCCACCAATACATATAACTACCCGGGTTCCGGATCCCGTGGAGACATCAACACCTCATTCGTTTACCTGGGTGTACATGCCCTGCCCTCCTACGTTCCCGTCAATCCGGACGGTACCTTTACGTTCCGCAGCCAGTTGAATAATTATGGCATTGCCGATGGGCGAAACCTGGAGCTGCAGTATGGAAAAGCGAAATCTCAGGAGCAGGAACACGACCTTACCAATACGCTGAACCTGACGCTGCAACCATTGCCTGCGGTGAGTATTGTCGGAAGCTATAGTTATAACCTGCATCCTTACTCCAATTTCCACCGGAATACGGTAAGTCCCTGGTCAATCTATCCTGGCGAGATCAGCTACAACGGAAACGATTACTACACCGAATCATCCAGCACCGACCAGTATCACGTTGTAAATGCTTATGCCACCTTCGCAAATAACTTCGGGAAACATTCCCTGAAGGTAATGGGCGGGTATAATCAGGAATTGAAAAAGTACCACAATCTAAATGGCCGGGCCAACAACCTGCTCTCAGAAGACCTGAACGCGCTGGACCTGGGAACCAGCGACCAGCAAGTGGGTAGCAATTCGGTAGAATGGGCTCTGCTGGGCTTCTTTGGGCGAATCAACTACAGTTACGCCGGTAAATACCTGCTGGAGGTTAATGGCAGGTATGACGGTACTTCGCACTTCCCCGCCGGTAGCCGGTTTGGGTTCTTCCCTTCCGTATCAGCCGGCTGGCGCATCAGCGAGGAAGCATTTTTCGAACCCCTTAAGAACGCGGTGTCGGAACTGAAGATCCGGGGGTCTTACGGCTCATTGGGAAACCAGTCGCTGAGCACCAATCTCCGCAACAGCAATTATCCTTATATCCCGGTCATGAACACAGGGCTTTCTTCCTGGATCATGGACGGACAACGGGCCCAATACATGAATATAGGGGCCCCCGTGTCCCCCGAACTCACCTGGGAACGTACCACTTCCGTGAACGGGGGATTGGATATGGGTTTCCTGGACAACCGGCTGACCGCCTCACTGGATATTTATGAACGCCGGACGCTCGATATGCTCATTGCCGGCAAAACACTGCCCGGGGTGTTCGGCGCTTCTTCTCCCAGGCAAAATGCAGCCGATCTCAAAACACGTGGCTTTGAGATCACCGTTAACTGGCAGCACAGTACAAGCCTGGGGGGGAAACCGTTTTCCTATAATGCAGGGATCGTCCTTTCTGATTTCAAATCCTACATTACCCGTTTTGATAACCCCGATAAGCTGCTGAACGACCCTTATGTCGGCCAGCGGATCGGAGATTTCTGGGGTTATACGGTGGACGGTTATTTCAGTTCCGATGAAGAAGCCGCTTCCTACGAGGTAAACCAGGATTATGTGAACCAAACCCGTCTGCGTTCTCCCGGAGAAGCCAGTGAATTGCAGGCCGGCGACATGAAGTTTGTTGATCTGAACGGAGACAAGGTCATTGACGATGGTCAAAACATGCTGAATGACCATGGCGACCTCACCATCCTGGGAAACAGTCTTCCGCGTTATTCCTATGGAATTACAGCCGGAGCCAACTGGAACGGATTCGATCTGTCGGTCTTTTTTCAGGGTGTCGGCCACCAGGATTGGTATCCGGGCAATGAAGCTTATTTTTATTGGGGCGTTTACGGGCGACCCTATTATTCATTCATTCCTGAAGGCTTCCGGGAGAAGGTATGGAGTCCGGAGAATCCCGATGCTTATTTTCCCAGGCTGCGGGGTTATTCCGCCAGGGACGGTCGTGGTTCACTGAGGGTATATAATAATCGTTATCTTCAGAATATCGCCTATATCAGGTTGAAGAACCTGACCGTGGGCTATACCCTTCCCTCCCAGGTACTGGACCGCCTGAACATTGCCCGGATCAGGATCTATTTCAGCGGGGAGAATATCTTCACCTCCTCTACACTAGAAACCGAGTATGTGGATCCTGAACAGGTATCGGCCAACCCGGATGGCGGCCGCGGCGACAACAACGCCCGCAACTACCCGTTCATGAAGAACTTTTCATTCGGTCTAGGCATCACATTCTAACCTCAAACAAGCGAAGCGATGAAAAAGACAAACATTTTTTTCCCTGCGATCCGAATCCCGGCAGCATTCGTTACGACCTTTCTGGTCTTCACCTTGCTGATGTCTTGCGAACAAAATTTCCTGGACAGGGAACCGCTTTCCGAACTATCACCAGGCAGCAGTTTTGGCAGTGAAAACCAACTGCGGCTTTATACTAATTCATTTTACGGCATCCTGCCTTCGGGAACGAGTTTGTACAATGAACGGGTGGACCATATCATCACCACTACATTTTCCGACGAGCAGCAGGGCACCCGTACCGTTCCCAACACAGGGGGAGGCTGGAGCTGGAGCGCGCTTCGAAATATCAATTTCTTCCTGCAGAACTATTCCAGGGGGGGATTGAACGAAACCATTACGGCACCTTACACGGGCCTGGCCAGATTTTTCCGGGCCATGTTCTACTTCGATAAGGTAAAGCAATTCGGAGACGTCCCCTGGTATTCCCAGGCCATCGAGGCAAATGACTCTACCCTGCTGCACCAACCGCGCACCTCCCGCATGATCGTGATGGACTCCATAATCTCAGACCTGGACTCAGCGATTGCCAGCTTGCCCGATAGCCGGGAAACCGACCGCATCACCAAATGGACGGCGCTGGCTCTGAAATCCAGGGTATGCCTTTACGAGGGCACCTTCCGGAAATACCATGCAAACGACCCGTTTGGAAAAGACAGTTATGGAAACGCTCTTACCGGAGCTGCAGAGCTGCTGGAACAAAGCGCGGCAGCAGCAAAAGAGTTGATGGAGACCGGCCCTTATGGTATTTATACCGGAAACCCCGACGAGGCTTATCACCAACTATTCATTGCGCCTGACCCTATTTCTTCGGAAATCATACTGGCACGGATTTTCAGCGAGGACTTGCAGGTAGTACACAATGTAAATTACTACACCGTATCTCCTTCCTATGGAAAGCCGGGTTTGGAAAAACGCTTTATCAACAGCTACCTGATGCGTAACGGCTCCCGGTTTACCGACCTTCCCGGATATGCCACCATGCAGTTTTACCAGGAAGTCCAGAACCGTGACCCACGTCTTTCAGGAACCATCCGTACACCAGGATACATGAGGGAAGGGACCACAGTGACATTGCCGCCTGATCTGGGGGCAACCGTCACCGGTTACCAGCTGATAAAATTTGTAACCGATCCAAGCCACGACAAGATCAATGGGTCCCTGGTACCCCTTCCTGTCTTCCGGTATGCAGAGGTGCTTCTGAACTATGCCGAAGCCCGCGCCGAATTGAACACGCTCAGCCAACAGGACCTTGATGAATCCATCAACCTGCTTCGGGACCGTGTGGACATGCCACCGCTGAACATGGCAACAGCCAACGCCAGCCCCGACCCTTATATGGCAGAACAATATCCCCTGGTCACAGGCGGCAATAAAGGCGTGATCCTGGAGATTCGGAGGGAACGCGGCATCGAACTGGTCATGGAAGGGTTTCGCTGGGATGACATCATGCGCTGGAAGGCCGGAAAATTATTGACAGCTCCGTTTAACGGAGAATATTTTCCGGGCACAGGATCCTACGATCTGGACGGAGACAGCAACATGGATCTCATTCTTTACACAGGCGACAAGCCGGGCGGCCCTTCGGGAGCTCAGTATCTGAAACTGGGAAGTGATATTTCCCTGGAGAACGGAACAAGCGGAAAAGTCATTGTCAATCCGAATATTGAGAAGACCTTCCATGAGAACCGCGATTATTTGTACCCGATCCCCAACCAGGAAAGGCAGCTAAACAAGCAGCTGTCCCAAAATCCAAACTGGGAATAGCGCAGTATTTTCTGTAATTTTGCTTCCGGAATGCAGGATATTTCCGGAATGCTCGGAGCCTATGCCGAAGATCGGCGAACAGGCGAACTCTCAACCGCTCTCCTGAAGGACAGGGCGCGTATCCAACTGAAAGGACTTATCGGTTCTTCAGATGCATGGCTGGCGTCTGCCCTTTTTCATCAGGCACCCTACACAGGTGTATTTGTCCTGGCCGACCAGGAAGAAGCCACGTACTTTCTCAGCGACCTGGAAAACTTCTCCGGCCGTACAGCGTTGCTGTTCCCGGCATCCTGCAAGAAACCGTACGATTTCAGCCTTCCTGACAGCTACGGCATCCTGCAACGAACCGATGTGCTGAACGAACTGCAGCAGGCACGCACCCACCGGCTTATTGTAACTTATCCCGAAGCACTGGCAGAGAAGGTGATCAATCATGAAGCCCTGGAACAAAACACACTGGAAGTTCGCCTTGGAGACAAACTGGATATTGGATTTATCAATGAGTTTCTCAGCGAGTATGGTTTTGAACGGGTCGATTTCGTCTATGAAGCAGGGCAATTCTCTATTCGGGGAGGCATCGTGGATATCTTTTCCTTTTCGCACGAACTTCCCTACCGGGTTGAATTCTTCGGGAACCAGGTTGAAAGCATCCGCAGTTTTGACATCGAGAGCCAACTTTCTGAAAGGAAACTGACCAGGATTACGGTGGTACCTAATATTCAGTCGGATATCCTCAAGCAAAACAACACCACCATTACTGACTTTCTGGAGCTGGAAGCCGTCTTTTGGTTCAAGGATATTGAGTTCTGTTTTGACAGCATTCTCAGGGGGGTTGAAAAAGCCCGGGGCAGTTACCGGAAAATCGTGCCGGAAGAAATTGCCGTACACCCCGAATGGCTGGACCCGCTGACATTGTATGAATCAGCAAAAGTGCTGCGCGGGCTCACCGAAGCCTTCCGGACGGTGGAATTCGGGAAGCAATTTCATCTTAACGCTCAAACGAAGCTATCATTCAACATGCAGCCGCAACCTTCCTTCAACAAGGATTTCGAGCTATTGCGGCATACATTGGTAAAAAATGAAACGGCAGGACTGCGAAACCTGATCTTTACCGACAGCCCGCGTCAAAGTGAACGACTCTATGCTATTTTCAACGACCTGCCGGGCGCAGACAAGAACACACCGCCCCCTTTTAGCACCGTTCAGCTTTCCATGCGAGAAGGCTTTGCTGACCTGGACCTGGAGACGGCCTGTTATACAGATCACCAAATTTTCGATCGCTATTATAAATACCGGCCTAGGAGAGGGTACTCCCGGTCCCAGGCCATTACACTGAAAGAACTCCGCGACCTCAAGCCTGGCGATTTCATCACCCACATCGATCATGGTATCGGCAAATATGCCGGACTGGAAAAATTTGAAAGCGACGGCCGGGTGCAGGAAATGATTCGGCTCGTCTATGCCGACAACGACCTGCTATATGTCAATATCAATTCCCTGAATCGTATTTCCCGTTATACCGGCAAGGAAGGCACCGCTCCCAAATTACATAAGCTTGGAAGTGATGCCTGGGACAAGCTGAAGAAAAAAACCAAGAAAAAGGTTAAGGATATTGCCCGCGACCTGATAAAGTTATACGCTCTGCGCAAATCGCAGGAAGGCTTTGCCTTTATACCCGACACCTATTTGCAGACTGAGCTGGAAGCATCCTTCATCTATGAAGATACTCCTGACCAGGAAAAGGCCACGGCGGATGTCAAGAAAGACATGGAAGAACCGCATCCAATGGACCGGCTCATTTGCGGAGATGTGGGTTTTGGGAAAACAGAGGTTGCCATCCGGGCTGCATTTAAAGCCGTGAACGACAGCAAACAGGTTGCTATTTTGGTGCCTACCACGATTCTGGCCTTGCAACACTACCGGACCTTCAGCGAGCGATTAAAAGGACTGCCTTGCAATATTGACTACATTAACCGTTTCAAAAGCACCCGGCAGATCAAGGAAACACTGGAGAAGGTAGCCAGTGGAAAGATCGACATCATTATCGGCACTCACCGGCTGGTAAGCAAGGATGTTAAATTCAAGGATTTAGGCCTGCTTGTGGTGGACGAAGAACAGAAATTCGGGGTTTCCGTAAAAGAAAAACTGAAAAAAATCCGGGTGAATGTGGACACGCTGACACTCACAGCCACTCCAATCCCCCGTACGCTTCATTTTTCATTGATGGGAGCACGGGACCTGTCAATTATCAGCACACCTCCTCCTAACCGGCAGCCGGTAGTGACTGAATTGCATGTATTCAACGAAACACTGATCCGTGAAGCCATTGAATTTGAGGCAGAGCGCGGGGGTCAGGTTTTCTTTATCCATAATCGCGTCAGTGATATTGAAGAAGTGGCCGGCCTCATCCGGCGACTCTGTCCCGGAGTCAGTGTTGCAGTGGGGCACGGACAAATGGAAGGGGAACAGCTGGAAAACATCATGCTCCGCTTCATCGAAGGAAAATACGATGTACTGGTTTCCACCACCATTGTGGAATCGGGACTGGACGTCCCCAACGCAAATACGATCTTTATTCACAATGCGCATTATTTCGGTTTGAGTGATCTGCACCAGATGCGTGGCCGTGTGGGTAGATCAAACAAAAAGGCGTTCTGTTACCTGCTTAGTCCGCCCCTTTCCACACTTACGCCTGAGGCGCGAAAGCGTCTGAGCGCCATTGAAGAATTTTCGGACCTGGGAAGCGGCTTCAATGTGGCCATGCGGGACCTGGATATCCGGGGGGCCGGCAATCTTCTGGGCGCCGAGCAAAGTGGTTTCATCGCCGAGATTGGTTTCGAAATGTATCACAAGATACTGGATGAAGCCATTCAGGAGCTCAAAGAAGAAGAGTTCAAAGATTTGTTCAAAGACGAAAAGCCCAAACCCTATATTAGTTTTACCCAGGTTGATACAGATCAGGAAATGCACATCCCGGACGAATACGTGAGCAGCATTGCTGAACGTTATAACTTGTACACAGCGCTTTCCCGCATTGCGGATGAACAGCAACTGGAAGAATTCACCACCCGGCTTCGTGACCGGTTCGGACCGGTTCCCTCCCAGGTGGAGCAATTGTTTGATGCCATGCGGCTGCAATGGGTTGCCCGGGAAATAGGTTTTGAAAAGGTGTCCCTGAAAAACAATAAACTGAGAGGCACCTTTATAGCTGACCCGGCTTCTGGCTATTTCCAGTCTGAAAAGTTTATGAAGGTGTTGAACTATGTCCAGAGTCATCCGCAACGTACGCGGATGAAGGAAGGCAAAAAAGGGCTCAGTCTTACTTTTGACAGGGTTTCAGGCATTAGTGAAGCCATCGCCCTTCTGGAAGAGGTCAATAACCCGGTATATGTTTGAGCATGCCTCCGGCAGGTAAGACCGTTGGTAGAATTATATCTTTACAACCCATGGGCCGCACAAGGATCATCCCCTTTCTCAGTCTGTTCTTCCTGGCAGCGCTTCTGCTTTCGTCCTGCGGCACGGCGCGGAAAGCCCGCCAGGCAGTTGCCGCCCCGACACGTGAGGTTAGCAAAAGAGACGGGGAAACCCTTGCGCGCATCGACCAACTCCTCGATTTTGCCAGTGATTACATCGGAACCCGCTACCGCTACGGCGGAAATTCCCCGCGTGATGGCTTTGACTGTTCCGGCTTCGCCTGTTTCGTGTTCAGCGAATTCGGTGTGCAATTACCCCGGGTGAGCGCTGATATGTCCAAAGCAGGCCGGTATGTGGGCAAGAACGAGCTTCAAAAAGGAGATCTGGTTTTCTTTGCTACTGGTTCTTCGCGGCGTGTGAACCATGTGGGCATTGTCATTGAAACCCGCCCCGAGGTCCTGATGATCCACTCATCCTCATCCAAAGGCATCCGGGTGGACGACATCAACAGCGATTACTACCGGAAACGTTATATCACCTCCAGAAGGGTGAACATGGACCACTGATCCGGCGGCACCGTTCCGCCCGAGTTACAAACCACCCGGATGAGGCCCCTTACAGCAGGAAGGAAACTCCGCCCATACCGCCCACGTACCATTGACGCAGGTGCCCGTTGCCATACCCATTCTCCCAGATTGGGTTTGCGAACAGGGCCTTCCCCCACGGCGTGTTCGTATCCACAAAATTAAAGGCAGGCCCGGCAAAAAGTTCGATCCGTTCCGAAATCCGCCAGGCGGGAAGCACATGGAGGGAATATTTGGAGTATTCGCCCCGGTGAAAATCATCCAGGATCAGGGTTTTCATTTCCATGTTGAGACGATAATCGCCGCCAAATGAAAAGTGAGCGCCCAGTCCTCCGCCCAGCGCATACAGGCGATCTCCGTCCCCCGGAACCTCCTGCAGGTTGGTACCCACCTCGATGATGCCGTAGAGCACCCTTCCTCCTGACCGGAATGACAGCAGCAGATTTAACGTTTCGTCGGTAGAAAGCCCCAATGATTTCTCCCCCTTCCGGATAAAATTAAGCAAGGCTACGGGATGATCACTGCTATCAGCAATGTTCACAAGCCCGGCAAACTGAAAGCCGGTTACCTTCCCTGCTTTATTCAACACCCCGCCAATTTGCGAACCGCTGACATCCCCGGCTTTATTCAACACCCCGGCCAGCTGCACACCTTTGACATCAGCTGCCCGGTTCACCACGCCCCCCAGCTGAATCCCGCGGACGGTCTTTGCTTGATTCATCACGCCCCCCAGCTGCATTCCTTGCAATGAATCGCCCGCATGGTTATAAACACCCCCCAGCTGCATTCCTGTGGTGCTGTTCCCTGTATAATTGGAGACACCGGCCAGCTGCATTCCGGAGGCCTTCCCGCGGATCACCGTTGATACACCCGAAAAAACAAAATTTTGCTCTTCCCTGGAAAGTCCCATCAGCAGGTGAAAGGAAAATCCATTGCCGTATTGCCCGGCCAGCCGCCCGTTGGTGCTGAGCGGATACAGCAGGCCGAAATGAACATTGGAATACTGGGTGGAATCATCCTGGATTTGACCTGCTGCGGTTTGACCTGCCGTCTTGCCTGCGGAAACCATGGTCAGCAACGCAATTACTAATCCTGCCAACGGAAGCAGGCATGTTTTCTGATGTTTTGAATGAATCATGATGTATCGTTTGTCATAGGACAACCCCGGAGACAACTACCCCTATTGACCGGCAAATATATCACCGGCTGACGCGGACTAAAAAAGGCTGAAGCCGGCGCTCCAGCCAATCCAGCCCCGAAGGCGGTTACCCAGGTCGAAGCGGCCGTGACCGGAAGAAAGAAACTCATACCCTTCTACGGGGTCAGACTGATTGGAATTCCAGGCGTTAAAGGAGGGGCCTGCAAATACATGCACATTTTGTCCCACCCGGTAGTGAAACCGGGCATTCAGACGGTACAGCTGATTATTGAACGATCCGTCTCCCTGATAAACCTCCTGATAGAGGATCTCAGGCTGAATGGACCATCCCGGTCGAAGCAGAATTTCCTTACCGAAACCTAATCCGTAACCATACACTTTGCGCGGTCCCGGCGTAATTCCGCCTTGCAGAATGGTATATAACCTGGAAGTACCGCTTTGAAATGAAAAATTGGCATGAAAAGACTCATTGGTAAAGAAGCTGATGCGTCGGTATCCGTTCTTCCGGATAATATTCACCAGTCCGATGCTATACCCTGCGGAACTGTCGGCAATATTGATCACACCCACTTGCACCCCCTTTAACACTCCAGCAGAATTAACCACTCCTGAAACCTGCAGCCCCCGCACCGCGCCCCGTACCCGGTTATAGGCTCCGCCAAGCTGGACGCCACGCATAGAGTCAAGGACCATGTTATGTACCCCCGCCGCCTGGACACCCTGCAGCGCACCACCTACCACATTAAAACCGCCGGCAAGTTGTACAGGACCTACGTCCTTTTTGTTCATATTAAAAACACCGGCCATCTCCATGCCGTTTAACCCGGCGGTGTACCCTCCGATAAGATTGACCGAGAAATTATTCACCACCTGCGCACTCATACGCCCTTGTGTGCTCAGGCCCGGCATCAGGGAAACCTGCACCGGGCTTTCAGTGAAGAACCCACGCAGGTTCAGGCTCTGGATCCGCTGTCCGGACGATACAAAAAAACGACCCAGGCGGGTCCTTTCCACCCCGGCCCCACCAGCTTCCCCGTTTCCATCTCTCCTCCTGCGGCTGGCTCTTCGGCCTTGATGCCCTTTCCCTCCGGGCAATACCGTCACCCCTTCCAGCTGAATCACCATGGAAGTATCGCGGTATCCTGACTTACTGACCGTGAGGGAAACCGTCTTGTAACGATTCTTCACACGCAACAAAAACCTGCCACTGTCGCCGGTAAGGGTAGCCAGTAATAATTGCTTTTCATAAACGCTGGCATCAGGGATCCCTGCCCCGCTCCCCGGAATGGTAACCACGCCGCTGACCAGATAAGCATTGCCCTGTTCCCGGATATCCTGTAAAGTCAGATTCATCGCCCGTCCGGATACCCGCAGGATGAGGTAGCGTTCGGTTTCCACATAGTCAAGCTCCCGCAGCAAAACCCTGTCCAGCAACTCCCGGATACTGGTTTCCCGCACCGAAAGCGTAACCAGGCTGTCTTCCGGAATAGCATCACTGGGATAAGAAAAGGAAAATCCTCCCTGATTCGCCACCTCCCTGAGCAACCGCCCCAATGGCATGTCTTCCGCTGCAAGGCTCACCTTCTTTTCAAGCAGGGATTGCGCCTGTGCAACTTCCGGATGGAGCTGCAAACAGGCGCCCAGGGCGATGATAAACAGAAAGCGTGCTATCGTTCTAATATAATTTGTTCTCCATTGTGCCGGACTTTGAAATCCAGGGTCTGGCCGGCCACCTTCAATATCTGATCAAGGGGTTCTTCCTTTCTGAAAACCGCCGTCAGGGGCTGTTCGCGTAAGGTTGCGTCGGGAATCACAATTTGCACCCCGTAAGCCGCCCCAAGCGCTTCAGCCAGCTCCTGTAACGGAGTCCTCTGGCAGACAAATTCATTGGTCCTGTAATATTTATATAAGGCATCTCGGGCAGGCGTCTTCTTCAGATTGGCACCCGCGAAGTGACTCACCGCCTTTTCCCCCGGTTGAAGCGCTACCGCATCATCACCGAGCCGTACCCGGACGCTCCCGCTTTCTACGATGACCTCGGTGACCTCCTCCCGGCTCTTTATATTAAAAGAAGTCCCTGTCACTTCCACTTCCACATCGTTGACCGAAATAACAAATGGCTTTTCCCGGTCGGTTTCCACATCAAAAAACGCTTCCCCCTGCAGGCTCACTGTACGTGAGCTACCCGTGAACCGCCTGGGGTAAGAAAGCTCCGAATTCTTGTTCAATGTGACTACAGATCCATCAGCAAGAGTCACATTCCTGACTGTCTGTTCCGAATTTAATCTCACCATGCGCGAACTCCAGAAACCTCCGACATATTCGGCAACCCCTCCCGCCACGAGCAACAGGGCCAACACAGCCGCAACAGGCAGCCAGTCCCGCAATGAGCGCTCCTGGGGACCCCCCGGGAGATCTTTCCGGACTTTGAATCGTTCCCAGGCCTCTTCTGCGTCAGGAGCATCCGATGGAGCCAGCTCCCTGCTTCCATTCCAGATCTGCTCCAGCTGCCGGAAATGAGCCGCGTTCTTTTCATCCCGCAGCCAGTCCGCTATACGCCGGCGTTCGTGCTCTTCCGCCTCGCCAGCCAGGTATTTTACAAGCAGGTCATCGTTCATCATCCGTTCCCTTTCATTGGTGCGTCGGGCAGGAATCCGGCCAGCTTTGTGCGCATCAGCCGAAGCGCCTTTCCCATTTGATTTTCCACGGTCTTGACTGAAATATCCAGCTCCTCCGCTATTTCCCGGTATTTTTTCTCTTCGAAACGGCTCATCTGAAATATGATCCGGCACTGGGCAGGCAATTCATTCAACGCCTTCTGGATATGATCGTTCAGCTCCTTTGCCCTCAGCCGGGCATCCGTGGATTCGCTTGCCGGCATGGGACTTTGCTCATAATACACCCGGTAGGCTGCCTTTACCTTCTGATGCTTCAGGTAATTCAAGCTTTCATTATGAACCGCCCGGTACAGGTATGACTTTACCGCGCCGTTTATTTCCAGGCGCTCCCGCTTCTTCCAGATATTGAAAAAAACATTCTGTACCATCTCCTCGGCTACCGCATCGTCTCTCAGGATTGTAAAGGCATACGCGTGAAGGGGTTTGAACCAGGTCTTGAATACTTGCCCAAACACCTGCTCGCTACCTTCCCGCAGCATTTTTACGACAGCTGAATCACTGAATTCCACATTCAATGATCGCAAATTTTCCTTAAATATAGCTGATCCTGAAACCATTTTCACTGATGAGACAACTCAATATGGGTTTACCCCTACGCCCCCTGCGGATTTTTCCGATATTAGCTCCCATATGGAAATTGCATTAGTCGCACACGATGGCAAAAAAGCTGAAATGGTTCGCTTCCTGATGGAACACATTTCGCTGTTAAAAGAAAAAAACATCCGGCTGATCGCCACCGGTACCACCGGAGGATTTGTCGAACGAGCCGGTCTCACTGTAGAAAAGATGCTTTCAGGCCCGCGGGGCGGTGACGCTCAGATCGCCTCCCGTGTAGCCGAAGGCAAAACCGATATGGTCATTTTTTTCCGGGACCCCATGGACAAGCACCCGCACGAACCCGATATTACCATGCTAATGCGGATGTGCGATGTGCACAATGTTCCGTTAGCCACTAATCCAGCCTCCGCCGAGCTTTTGATCAAAGCGGTCTAAATCATAACCTCTCAGGGTTATATTCCGAAATCCGACTGTAAGACAATTACTAAACAACCACCGACCAGTTTAGTGAAAAGCAACTCATCTGAGTGGCTCTTCAGCATTCGAGCTGGGAGGAACTATTTATGAGCCGCTAACAGGGCGAAAGAGCCCCCCGTCAATACCCGTACTTCCCCTTCCAACGTTGGTTCAGCCAGCGGCGCAGTTCGTTTTCGCGGGCATTATCGGCGGGTTCAAAGATCGTTGTCCCGCTGAGGGCTTCGGGAAGGTACTCCTGATCGGAAAAATTACCTTCATAGCCATGGGAATACTTGTAATCCTTTCCGTAATCGAGCTGTTTCATCAGGCGGGTGGGTGCATTCCGCAGATGCAGGGGCACGGAAAGATCGCCGCCTTTACGAACGATATCAGCAGCCTTTCCAATGGCGGCATACGCTGAATTACTTTTGGGTGAAGTGGCCAGATATACCGTCGTATGGGAGAGGATAATTCGTCCTTCCGGCATTCCAATTGAGTTGATTGCCTGGAAACAATTATTGGCCATGACCAGCGCTGTCGGATTAGCCAGACCGACATCTTCCGCAGCCAGGATCACCAGTCTTCTGGCAATGAAAAGCGGGTCTTCCCCGCCTTCGATCATCCGGGCCAGCCAATAGACAGCTGCATTGGGATCGCTGCCCCGGATTGATTTAATGAAAGCCGAAATAACATCATAATGCTGTTCGCCTGTCTTATCGTAAAGGGCCATGTTTTGCTGTACGTGCTCCAGCACCAGTTCATTGGTAACGACGATCTCCTCACCCGGAACCGAATTCGCCACCAGCTCGAAGGTATTCAGCAATTTTCGCGCGTCCCCTCCTGACAAGCGGAGCAAAGCTTCCCATTCTTCAATGCGGATGCTTTTTCTTTTAAGTACCTCGTCCTGAAGAATGGCTTGCTTCAGCAAATGCTGCAGGTCTTCCATCTCCAGCGGCTTCAGGATATAAACCTGGCAGCGGGAAAGCAAGGCGGAGATCACTTCAAAGGAAGGATTTTCGGTAGTAGCTCCAACGAGTGTGACAATGCCCCGCTCAACGGCGCCCAGCAGTGAATCTTGCTGGGATTTGCTGAAGCGATGAATTTCATCAATAAAAAGGATAGGGTTATTGGTACCGAAAAATTGCTCTTTCCGGGCCTTTTCAATGACCTCCCGAACATCCTTTACACCAGAATTAATGGCGCTCAACGCATGGAACGGCCGCTTCAATTGCCTTGAGATAATAAATGCCAGGGTAGTTTTGCCAACGCCGGGAGGCCCCCAAAAGATCATTGACGGAATATTCCCACTTTCAATCGCCTTGCGCAGCACGGCCCCTTCGCCCACCAGGTGCTGCTGTCCTGTAAAATCTTCCAGGCCGGTGGGGCGCATTCGTTCCGCGAGCGGGATACTTATTTGTTCAGCCATATTGAATCATTTTTGATCACCAACATCCGCTTAAATAATGGCATGCCTGAGAAGGAAGTTCTCATCAATGAAACAACAGTACGTTCTCCCGGAACAGGAACGTATTTTAGTAGAACCAGAGAGTCCTTATCCAAGTCGCTTAGTATGTCCCCATTCTCCAGATTAAGAAATACCGTGGAATTCTGCAAATAACTTTCTTTGCATTTCATCTGAGTTTACAGATGGCAATTTACGCATTTTTTGGTGAGGGCCCAATGCCACATAGGGTATATTATCCGATATTATACCCGGTACACCGGTAAAATTATCCGTTTTTGCGGAAGTCAGGAATTTAGTAATTTTAGTCGCAACGAAAAAGTTGCGTAAAAACTCCAGACTATGAGAAGAAAAAAAATGATCCTGGGCTGCTGCTGTCTGTTGATGGCAGCCGGCCTGATTTCCTTCGCCCCGCAGACGAAATTTTCCGCTCCCGGCGACATTGAGGGAGCCTGGGAAATCGCGGGGAATCCGAGAAAGGTTGCCTTATTGATAGACGGCTATTTTACGGTAACGGTTTTCCGCCAACAAGCGCCGGAATTTATCAGCACGATGGGAGGCACTTTTTCCTATGAGGGTAGCATGATATCGGGGACCCTCGAATTCAACTCCGAGGCACCGCAGCAAGTAGGCGAACACTTTTCCCTTCCTATCAAGCTCAACGGCGACCAATTGACGGTTACCTACGACGACGGCCGCTCGGAAAAATGGACGCGCGTGGACAATGCAAGTGATAACCTGGCAGGCGTCTGGCGAATTACCCGTCGGAAAAACGATGGTAAGATGAATGAAATACCGCTACGGGCACGCCGGACCCTGAAGATCCTCACCGGAACCCGTTTTCAATGGGCGGCCATTAATGTGGAAACCGGCGAGTTCTCGGGCACCGGCGGAGGCACATATACTTTCAAAAACGGCAAATACACAGAGAATATCGAATTTTTCTCCCGCGACAACAGCCGCGTGGGAATGAGCCTCAGTTTCGAAGGCGATCTGCAGGGAGACGACTGGCACCATCAGGGAAAAAGCTCTAAGGGGGACCCGATCTATGAGGTCTGGAGCAGGTTCTTGCAATAGGCTATAAACTTTTACCCGCTTTTCACGTTTTCTGTAAAGATGAGGGGATACGCTTTTTCGAAATACGTGCCACAAGACCTGCCGCGGGGAAACTTCGATGACCTGCTGAAGCTCTTTACGGAACTGCTGAATTACACGTCAGGTGATGCTGCTGAAGCCCTTTCCTGGATGAATGAACTCGATAAGCAGCACCGCATAACTGCCGATGATTATGGAATGGGTAATTTCATCGACGACTTAAAGGAACGTGGCTATCTGACGGAAGATAATAAAACAGGAGAGATTCGCATTACGCCCCGGACCGAACAGGTGATTCGCCGCTCCGCGCTTGAGGAAATATTTGGGAAACTCCGGAAATCCGGAAGAGGACAGCATACCACCAAATTCTCCGGACAAGGTGATGAACGAAATGCTGAACGACGGGAATACCGCTTTGGCGACAGCCCGGAACAGATAGACATGACCACCTCCCTGCACAATGCCCAGATCAACCACGGTATTGGGGATTTCCGGTTGACCGAACAGGATCTGGAAGTGGAAGAAATGGATTACAAGACCATTACTTCCACCGTATTGATGATCGACATCTCACATTCCATGATCCTCTACGGTGAAGACCGGATCACACCGGCTAAAAAAGTGGCCATGGCCCTTTCAGAACTAATCTCGACGCGCTACCCAAAGGATACACTTGACATTGTAGTATTTGGCAACGATGCCTGGCCCATTCAGATCAGGGACCTGCCTTACTTACAAGTAGGGCCTTATCATACGAATACCTACGCCGGCCTGCAACTTGCTTTGGATTTGCTCAGAAGAAGAAAAACGAACAACAAGCAGATATTTATGATCACTGATGGTAAGCCCACCTGCCTTAAGGAAGGGAACCGTTATTATAAAAATAGTTTCGGGCTGGACCGCAAGGTCATTACCAAGACACTGAACATGGCGGCCGAGTGCAAAAAGCTCCGTGTCCCAATTACCACATTTATGATCGCGCGTGACCCCTACCTTCAGCAATTCGTGCGGGAATTCACACAGACCAACGGCGGTAAGGCATTTTACAGCACACTGAACGGCCTGGGTGAATATATTTTTGAAGATTACATACGGAACCGCCGGCGAACAGTCCGGTAAAGCAAGCGCGCTATTCAACATGGATTTATTAACGATAAAGACTTTTGGGGCATTAAAAAAAGCCGGGTACCGGACACGTGGCATCAAGGACGAGCTACGCGCCAACCTGGAAGCGAAACTCCGAAAACGACAAACCGCCTTTGAAGGCATCATCGGCTTTGAAGACACGGTCATCCCCGACCTGGAAACAGCCATTCTTTCCAGACACAACATTCTGTTGCTTGGATTGAGGGGGCAAGCAAAAACCCGGATTGCCCGGATGATGACGGGACTTTTGGACGAATACATCCCTTACGTGGAAGGGTCCGAGATTTGCGACGACCCATTTCATCCGATCAGCTGGTTTGCCAGGGCACGCCTTGCCGAAATGGGCGACAAAACGCCCATTTCCTGGCTGCACAGAAGCGAACGCTACACGGAAAAACTGGCTACTCCGGACGTTACTGTAGCCGATCTGATCGGAGATGTGGACCCCATCAAAGCCGCCACGCTCAAGCTTCCCTATTCAGATGAACGGGTTATTCACTTCGGCCTCATCCCCCGTTCACACCGAGGCATTTTTGTGATCAATGAACTGCCCGATCTTCAGGCCCGTATTCAGGTGGCGCTATTCAACATCCTGCAGGAATCGGATATACAGATCCGCGGCTTCAAGTTGCGACTCCCGCTTGAAGTGCAGTTTGTATTTACAGCCAACCCGGAAGATTATACCAATCGCGGGTCAATTGTAACCCCTCTGAAAGACCGGATCGAAAGCCAGATACTTACCCATTATCCACGTAGTATTGATATATCCCGGCAAATTACCGGACAAGAAGCAGTCATCGCTGAAGAACAACTGAAACGGGTAGAAGTGCACAACTTGCTAAAAGACATGGTGGAACAGATCGCCTTTGAAGCCAGGGAGAGTGAATACATCGATAAGAAAAGCGGAGTATCCGCACGTCTGACAATAAGCGCTTACGAAAACCTGGTCAGTGCCGCAGAACGTCGTTTGCTGCTGAACAGCGAAAAGAAGACCATGGCACGGATTGCCGACCTGGCGGGCGTATTACTGGCCATCACCGGGAAGATTGAACTGGTATATGAAGGGGAACAGGAAGGTCCTGCCAAGGTAGCGCATATTCTAATTGGGAAAGCCATCAAGAGCTTGCTTCCCGAATGGCTCCCGGACCCGGAAAAATCCAGAAAGAACAAACGCCAGAATCCATACAGCGGAATCATTGACTGGTTCAGCCAGGGGCATTCACTATCGCTTTCCCAGGATCTGAGCGACAAAGAGTACGCCCGGGAACTACAGTCGGTACCAGGCCTGAAGGAACTGGTGAGTCAGTCGCAATCCAACGCTGATTCCAAAACCCGGCTTCTGCTAATGGAGCTTGCCTTGCACGCGCTGGCGGAGCATTCACTTCTGAGCAAGCATTACCTGGAGAATGGATACGAATTCAAAGACATGTTCAACAGCCTGTTCAATCCCGCCACCGACGATGAAGATAATTTTGATGAAGGTAGCTTTCAATAAATCCACTGAAGGATGTCGGATTCTTATTTGCGCCTGATTATCATATCACTGGCCATGCTGGCCACCGACCTGTATCTTTTCCAGGCGGTGAAAGCCTCGTTCAGAAAACGATCGGAACGAACACGAAAGATCATTGCCGCCGTCTTTTGGTTCTTCTCGGCCGTGGTCATTGTCTCCATGTTCCTGGTGGTGTTTGTAGAGCTGGACAATTCCGTGCGCAAAGCACTGATGCTCACAGCTATTCTTCTTGTCTTATTCAAGTTCTTCGCTTTACCTGCCCTCTTGATTGATGATCTGCGCCGCGGCTTGGTTCTGCTGATCCGCTGGGTACGAAAAAAATTCCATCCTCCGGCGGAGGAAGAACTGGAAAAGGCCGAAAAGAAAATCTCTCGTTCTGAATTCCTTTCAAAAGCCGGACTCGTTATCGGCGCTGTTCCACTGACCACACTGGGATATGGAATCGTCAGTAACAGTGTTTACGATTACCGGGTGCGCCATGTTGCACTAAGACTTCCCAACCTCCCCAAAGCCTTCCATGGCCTCCGGATCGGTCAGCTTTCGGACATTCATGCCGGTAGCCTGGCACATAAGCACCGCAATGCGGTAACAGCAGGTATTGAATTGCTTCTCCGGGAAAAACCAGACGTTATTTTTTTTACCGGCGACCTGGTCAATGACGAAACCGCGGAAATGCAGAACTGGGCTACCGTATTTGAAAAACTGAAAGCCCCACTCGGTGTTTACTCCGTCACCGGAAATCACGACTATGGCGATTACCGGGATTGGAAAAGCCCTCAGGCAAAAAAACAGAACTTCGAGGACCTCAAGCGGGTACATGCCAATATGGGTTGGGACCTGCTAATGAACGAGCATCGCTTTCTGGAACAGGGCGGTGAAAAGCTGGCCATTGTAGGCGTGGAGAACTGGGGAGCAATTGCCCGCTTTCCCAAATATGGAAAGTTGGAAAAAGCCAGTGAAGGTACCGGTGAAGCAGCAGTAAAGCTACTTCTATCCCATGATCCCAGCCATTGGCGTGGCCAGGTGATTCCCGAATTCAGCGACATAGACGCCATGTTTTCCGGTCATACGCATGGCATGCAGTTCGGGGTACGCCTGAAACAATTCCAGTGGAGTCCCGCCCAGTACGTTTACCCGGAATGGGCCGGCATGTATCATGAAGGCAAGCAGCAATTGTATGTAAATGTCGGCTATGGTTTTCTGGGTTATCCCGGCCGTGTAGGCATGCGGCCCGAGATTACTATATTTGAGCTGGAAAGAGCTTGACCGCATGCCCAAATTTAGCACGCTTCGCGTCAGATGGTTTGATTTCCTGGTATTCAGCAATACCTTTATAGCCCTTTGTGCTGTTGCACAAGGCTGGCTCACCTATATGCTGCTTGACAAACCTCCCAACCTGGAAGTGCTTGCCTTGCTTTATTTTGCAACCGCTTTCGTTTACAATGCTCAGGCTGTACTGGATAAAATCCCGAAAGGGGGCACCTCGGTTTATTACCGGATCGACTGGTTAATCCGCCATCGCCGGATGATCAGGATACTCAGCTTTATTGCGGTAGGTTGTGTGCTGGTTGCCGGATTGTTCCTGCAGAAAGATACCTGGGTGGCGCTGCTTGTCACCGGGATCCTGGCCATTTTTTATTCGTTTCCCCTCTTCAAATCGGGTGGATTAAGACAGGTACCCGGCTTGAAATTATTTCTGATTGCCGGTGTTTGGGCCTCAGCCTGTGTCCTGATCCCCTATTATGAATCCGGAGCCAGTCTGGAAACTTCGAAATTATTGATGCTCTGGTTAAAACGCTTTTTATTTGTGGCAGCCATTACCCTCCCATTTGATATCAAGGATATAGGTACCGACCGCTCCTGGGGATTAGTGACTCTTGCTACCCGGCTGGGTGCCAGGGGAGCCTGTCTGCTGGCTTTGTTCTTTCTGGTTGCCTATGTAGTCTTGCTATGGGGCTTTCACCTACCCGGACAACCCGCTTCCTTTTATGGGTTACTGATCACAGCCCTGTTGGCCGCTGTCCTTATTCTGTACAGTTTGAAACAGCGAAAAGACTTTTTCTACCTCTTTATTTTTGACGGGATTCTCTTGTTTCAGCCACTTATCGTCATCGTCTCAAGGCTCATTGCTCCTGAGGTTTCGAGTTAAAACGATACCCTACTCCACGGATGGTCACCAATAGTTGCGGATCTTCGGGGTTATCTTCCACCTTTTTCCGCAAACGGACAATGTGCATGTCCAGGGTACGTGTATTGACATCGGAGTTATAGCCCCATACCATCATCATCAGGTCATCCCGGTTGATCACACTATCAATATTCTTCAGGAAGTGCAGCAGGATCCGGTTCTCCAGTATGGTCAGTTCAATCTTCCGGCCATCCTTTATCAGGCAGTGTACATTGGGCTGATGTTCCATCCCCGCGAACTTGTACGTTTCCGATTTTTCATTATTCACGATATACTTCACCTTGTTGTCCAGCAGAGCCACCAGTACATCCATATTAAAGGGTTTCGTCACATAATCAGACACGCCGAAATTATAGGCATCGATCTTATCCACATCCTGGGCCTTGGCAGTCATCATGATGATCAGATTGTCAAATCCCTGATCACGCACTGATTTACAAACTTCTGATCCCTGTTTGCCCGGAAGCATCCAGTCCAGCAATACTAAATGGGGCTGTTCTTTCAGGATTAATTCTTCTGCATCGTTGCCATTATCGGCCTCCAGCACGATATAGCCTTCCCGTTGCAGACGGTTGGCAACCAGAAACCTTAAATTTTCATCATCTTCAACGATAGCAACTTTAATCTGATTTCTTTCCATAAGCTAAATTTAAGCTTTTGCACTCAATGGTAAAAGGATTATAAACTCGGAACCTTTACCAGGTTCACTTTTCACACTGATACTTCCTTCCATGTAATTAATTACTTCTTTACAAAAAGCAAGTCCTATGCCAACGCTGCCATGCCGGTTAAAGTCGTTCTCCACTTTATAAAAACGTTTGAAGATATTTTCCTGCTCCTTCTTATCAATGCCAATCCCCTGATCAATAAAACGCACCACCAGATTTTTACGCAACCGCCGGACATCGATGAACAGGTAGCGACGATCAGGTGGGGAATATTTATACGCGTTCTCGATCAGGTTGGCAAAAACACTCCCCAAAAGCACCTTGTCTCCTTCAATATGTTCAAGGCCGGTTATGTGGTAATCGATATGGAAGCTGGGATAACGGATCTGATACTCATCCACGAGATTCTGACAGAATACTTCCATGTTGATCGTATCTTTCCGAACCTTGATTGATTTGCTTTCTATCTGGGTGAAGGAAAGCAATTTGGTCATCAGGTCATTCAGTTTATCGGATTCTTCGTCCAGGATCTTACCATAATGCTGCAGTTCCCCTTCGCTGAGATCCTTCGTTCCGCGAATGTTGTTCCCGGCGATCTTGATAACACTTACCGGAGTCTTGAACTCATGGGTCAGGTTATTAATAAAATCATATTGCAGCTTGAACATCCGGCGATTGATCTTCAGGTTCCGGAACAAAAGGTAAGACATCAGGATCAGGAGGCCATAGACAATACTCACCATCACGGCAATGGGTCTGAATACGTTGATCACCTGAGCGGTCACATGCTCCCTGGACGAAGTGAAATAAAGTTTATAATCAGCAAACGCACCTGAAAGCGCGATATCGGTAACCATGTGCTCTTTATCGTTTTCCAGTGAATCGAATACCACCGGCTTGATGAACACATGCTCGTAAAGGGCCGGATCACCATTTCGGATGGCCAGGGAATATGGGTTCAGGTTAAATAGCATCAGATCCTGATCATACCGGACGTCTGGCAGACTGTCATTAAACATCAATTGTTTGTAAACAGCAATATCATCCCTGCGAAGCATATTCAGATAACTTACGCTGTTGTCAGTGACCGAATAAAAAATGTTGAATTGTTCTTCAGGAGTGAGCGCCGCCGAGGTATCTGCGATCTGCAGGTAACTGGTAAGTTTCAGCATGGAATTTACCATGCTGTTATTCAGTTTGGTAAACAGTTCGGTATCCTTGGGGATCTTCTTCATCCGGAATCGTTTCTGACCTTGCCGTCTGAATTCATAAACGTCTTTTGCCTCGGCTGAAAAACTTTCGACCGTAAGCCCGTCTTCAATGGGAAAGCTGCCTACCCCGAGGTCGAAAAAATAAATACTTTCCACGAATGAATACTGTGAAAAGTTGCTGTTCACAAATTCAGTAGCCGAAGTTGAATCCAGGAATCCCTGATAATAAGAAATCTCCTGCATTTTATCGTAAACCAATTCATTATAAGGTTGAATGGTACGGTCCAACACTTCCGATTTGTTGGCGTAGAATCTGCTCTGCACCAACTCCAGCATGAATTTATATCCCAGGAAAAGTGCAATAAACAGGGTCAACGTCAGCAGTAGCACAAAGGCTGCCGAGAGCAGGTTGTTACTTTTATAAAGGTCGTGAATTTTGATCTTTTCCAAGATACACGAAGATAGATTTAATTGAGAAGATTTTCAGCAAGG
>DATCYD010000303.1:0-6370 GCA_036570465.1 Anseongella sp. | reverse complement strand
GCAGAGGACATATCATTAATAGCGGCTCTATTGCCGGAAAAGAGGTGTAGCCCAATGGAGGGGTGTATTGCGCCACCAAACATGCCGTGGATGCCCTCAGCAAGGCCATGCGTATCGATTTGCTACCGCATCGGGTGAAAGTAACTGCTATTCATCCGGGCGCTGCTGAAACAGAATTTTCAGTTGTGCGTTTTAAAGGTGATACCGGTAAAGCAAAATCCGTTTATAAGGGCTTTGATCCATTGACAGCGACGGATATTGCCGAAACGGTTTACTTTGTGGCAAACCGTCCCGCCCACGTGAATATTGACGAGCTGACCATTATGCCAGCCGCCCAGGCAGGGGCTACGCGCTTCAATCGGGAAGACTAGCCGCAGACAATAGACCAGGACGAATAAAATCAAGAATATGGAACTGATCACGACAATTGATACGGATATTAAACAAGCCATGTTGAGTAAGGATGCGGCCCGCCTGAGGGGACTTAGAAGCATTAAGGCTGCCCTGATGCTGGCAAGAACCGAAGAAGGTGCCGGAGGAACAGTTAGCCCGGAAGCGGAATTGAAGGTGCTGCAGAAATTGGCCAAGCAACGACGCGAATCATCAGAGATTTATCGGGAGCAGGATCGTCCGGACCTGGAGAAAACAGAATTAGAAGAGCTGGAGGTGATTGAAGAATACCTGCCCCGGCAAATACCTCAGGATGAACTGGAATCTGTTCTGCAGGCGATTATTTCAGAAACCGGCGCATCGTCTATGAAAGACATGGGCAAGGTGATGGGCAAGGCCAGCCAGCAACTGGCCGGACGAGCAGACGGGAAGGCTATTTCCGAAACCGTCAGACGATTGTTGTCATGACCGGTCATGATTATCCTGTACGATAATTACGATTCTTTTACCTACAACCTGTTGCACTATTTGCAGCAATACAACCTGGAGGTAAGGGTAATCCGGAACGATGAGAAAAACACGGCGGAAATTGCCGCTTTGAACCCGAGGGGGGTTGTACTTTCGCCGGGTCCGGGCAGACCTGAAAAAAGTGGCGGGCTGATGGAGTTGATTGCTCACTTTCACAATAAATGCCCGGTGCTGGGAGTGTGTCTTGGACATCAGGCATTAGGCTGCTATTTTGGTGCACGGTTGGTGCATGCGGCCGTACCAATGCATGGTAAAACCTCCATGGTGTACCATACCGATCATCCGTCATTTGGAGGGGAGAAAGGTGAGACCGAGGTGATGCGCTATCATTCGCTGCTTTTGGAAGCAGCACCTTCACCTGCCTGGGAAATTACCGCCAGGACAGAACAAGGAGAGATTATGGCTATGGCACATAAAAGTTTTCCCCTGTGGGGATTTCAGTTCCATCCGGAGTCTGTGCTCACCCGGGCCGGATTTCAAATGATCGGAAACTGGATAAATAATTGCGTATTTTTATGATATATTTGAGGAAGTTATAGCAGAGATATATGAATTACCAGATAAGGGAAGAGAACGGATTCAGCTACGTGGAGGAAGGTCAGGGCCAGGTGTTGTTGTTGCTGCATGGCCTTTTCGGGGCTCTCAGCAATTGGGAAACAGTGATCGAACGATTCAAGCCCGATTACCGTGTCATCATACCGCTGATGCCCATTTATCAAATGCCCCTGATCAAAACCAGTGCAAAAAGCCTGGCACGGTTTATTCATAAGTTTGTCGTCTATAAGAAGTTGGAGCGTTTTACCCTGTTGGGTAATTCTCTGGGCGGACATGTTGCCCTTATTTACGTACTTGAGAATCCTGAAAAGGTACATTCGATGGTACTGACAGGAAGCTCCGGCCTGTATGAAAACTCTTTTGGCGGCTCCTTTCCGCGCCGGGAAAGCTATGATTTCATTAAGGAAAGGGTTGAGTTTACGTTTTACGATCCGGCAACGGCAACCAAAGAACTCGTGGACGAAGTTTTTGCCATTGTCAATGATCGTAACAGAGTAATGAAGATACTGGCGATGGCCAAATCGGCGATCCGGCATAACATGAGCAAGGAATTGCAGCATATTCACGTACCGGTATCCCTGATCTGGGGGCGGGATGACCGGGTAACCCCTCCTGAAGTGGCCGAGGAGTTTCATACGTTGCTGCCGAATTCGGAACTGGCCTGGATCGACCAATGCGGACATGCCCCCATGATGGAACAACCAGAGGCGTTCAATAATCACCTCTCGGAATTCCTGAAAAAAGTATATGCCACGGAAGCAACCAATTGAGGTTGCTGGCGCAACAGTTTCTAGTTTCCAGGAGGGCTGCGGGGAGTTGCGGAGCCACAGCAATGAAACTAGAAACTATTAATTAAGAGAAATGCTGGCAGCAGAACTTACAAGCGATTATATTCCGGCACTGACAACTTCGACGAGTGTTCAGGCGGCTTTCGAGCGCATGGATGAGTTCAGGGTGAGCCATTTGCCGGTAGTGGATGGGGCGGAGTTCCTGGGAATTGTCTCTGATCAGGATCTTATTGAGGTAACTGATCAAGCAGAGGCCATCGGCGGAAATCACCTGCTTTTTGCTTCGGTTCAGGATACTCAGCATATCTATGATGTCATCAGAATGGTGCATGAGCTGCAACTCACGGCAATTCCGGTGGTGGATGACAAGCAAAAATATCTTGGACTGATCTCTATGAATAGCCTGGTGACATACTTTGCGAGGTTGACAGCCCTGGATCATCCTGGGGGGATTATCGTCCTGGAAGTGGGCGCCCGGGATTTTCAATTGTCGGAGATTGCCCGGATCGTGGAAGCGAATGATGCCTTTGTGCTCAGTTCTTACATCCGGTCGTTTGAAAATTCTACCCGACTTGAGCTAACCATGAAGATCAGCAAAACGGACCTAACCCACATTATCGCCTCCTTTGAACGTTTTAATTATCTGGTCCGGGCAAGCTTTCACCAGGCTTCCCACCGTGACAATACCATGGAGCGCTTCGATTCCTTCATGCATTATTTGAATATATAAGTAGATTTGGGCGATGAGGATAGCGATTTACGGCAGGCCCTTCGGTGAGCAGGCATTCCCTTATGTAAAGGAGGTGCTTCGTATTTTGGAAAGCTACAGGGCCTCTGTCAGTATCTATAAGCCCTTTCGCGACTTTCTTTGCGATCAGCAAGTTGACGGGGCGGACCGGAGCACATCTTTTTATTCTCATGAGGATCTGCCGCGTGATGCGGAGTTTCTGCTGAGCCTGGGAGGTGACGGGACTTTGCTTGATACGGTAACTCTGATCCGGGATTCGGGATTGCCGGTGCTGGGTATTAATCTGGGACGGCTGGGCTTTTTGGCAAGTATTAATAAGGTAGATATCGAAAAGGCAATAAAAAGCCTGTTTGACAAGGAATATACCTTTGAGGAACGCAGCTTGTTGCACCTCGATGCCGGTGAAGATTTGTTCGGCGGACTGGGTTACGCGTTGAATGAAATGACCATCTTCCGGGGCGAAGACACTTCCATGATCCTGATCCACGCTTATTTAAACGGTGAACTGTTGAATTCGTATTGGACAGATGGTCTTATTGTGGCCACACCTACTGGTTCAACGGCTTACTCGCTGAGTTGCGGCGGTCCCATCATTCTTCCGGGGAGCAATAACCTGGTGATAACACCCATATGTCCGCATAACCTGAGTGTCCGGCCTGTGGTAGTAGATGATAAGAGCGAGTTGTCGTTTGAGGTGGAAAGCCGTGGTTCCCGTTTTCAGGTATCCATGGATTCTCGGAAACGAACGGTTAGTCTGGGGACCCGTCTTACGGTACGAAAAGAGAGCTTTTCGATCAACCTGGTTCGTTTGAACAATGAAAGTTATTTCGGGACGTTAAGAAACAAGTTAATGTGGGGGCTGGATACCCGTAATTACTGAAAGACATGCCCGGAAAAGTGACCATTACAGGAATGATAATGGCCTTTCTCTTCGTTTATGGCGGGGCGGAGGCGCAGAAAATAGAGGTGGGTTTGTTGGCGGGCGGCTCGGGGTACATGGGTGATCTGAACCCTTCCCGATACCAGCGCTATACAGATCTTGCCTTTGGAGGGCTGCTCCGCTGGAACATCAACCCGCGGAATACGGTAAAGTTTTCCTTTCTTCATGGTCGTGTGCAGGGCAATGATGCCAGTTCGGACGATTCCTACCGGATATCCAGAAATTTAAATTTTCGTTCCCCGATAAATGAATTTTCTGCTCAATTTGAATTCAATTTTTTTCGTTATAACCCACTTTGGGGAAGGGAACGCTTCAGTCCTTATGTGTTTACGGGAATATCGGTCTTTAGTTTTGGTCCGGAGGCGGAGGGAGACCCGGATAATAACGGTCAGTCAGAATGGTATAAATTGCGTGCACTGGGCACAGAAGGACAGGGGATGCCGGGGCATCCCGACAAATACAAGCAGGCTCAGCTGGCCATTCCCTTTGGCATTGGATTCAAGTTCAACATACAAAGAAACTGGAACCTGACAGCTGAAATGGGTTACCGGGCCACTTTTACAGATTATCTGGATGATGTGAGCGGGTATTACCCGGGTACGGCTGCTTTGAGCGGAGACCCACTGGCAAATTACTTCTCAGACCGCCGCCTGACTAAGGTACCCGCAGACCCTGCAGGTATCCAACGGGGCGATTTGCTGAAAAAAGATACGTATCTATTTGCGGTTATCGGCATATCATATACCTTTGTATCTTCGTGGTGCCCTGCGTTTTCAGATTGGGGTAAGGAATAATGAGTAAACTCGATCAAATTGACAAAGAGCGAATACCAGGTCACGTAGCCATTATCATGGATGGAAACGGGCGCTGGGCCAGGCAGAAAGGGCTGAGAAGAGTGCTTGGGCATCAAAGCGGGGTCAAGGCGGTGCGGGATACAACTGAAGCGGCCTCAGAGCTCGGCATCAAGTATGTTACCCTGTATGCTTTTTCCACGGAAAACTGGAAACGACCTCAGTATGAAGTAAATGCATTGATGGAACTGTTGGTTTCAACAATACATAAGGAAGTAAAGACGTTGATGAAGAATAATATTCGTCTGTGTGCCATCGGTAACATAGAGGAATTACCTAAAAAATGCTACACCGGACTTATGGAAGCGATTGAGCTGACCCGGAACAATAACAGGATGACCCTGAACCTCGCCTTGAGTTACAGCGCGCGCTGGGAAATTACCCAGGCGGTTAAGAGCGCCGTTGCAAGCGCCGCAGAGGGAAAGGTGCGACCTGAAGATGTTACCGAAGAGTTTGTCAGTTCCCTCCTTTGCACTGCTGATATGCCTGATCCCGAGCTTATGATACGTACCAGCGGCGAGCACCGCATTAGTAATTTTCTGTTATGGCAGATCGCTTACGCAGAACTTTACTTTACGGACAAATTCTGGCCTGATTTTCGGCGCGACGATCTGTATGACGCCATTATCAGTTTCCAGCGCCGCGAACGCCGGTTTGGTTTAACGAGTGAGCAAATCGTGCATTAATTTTTTTGTACTATAACACCAATTGAATGAAAAAGATCAGGAATCTCTTACTTTTTGTTGGAATTCTTGTAAGCTTTAATCTTAGCGCCCAGGAGGTCAATTACAGCGATCCTAAGGAATATACTATCGGCGGCGTCACCGTTACCGGTACTAAACAGCTGGAAACGGATATTCTGATCACTATTTCGAAGCTGCGTCCCGGCAGACGGGTTCGCATTCCAGGGGATGACATTACGGCCGCGATCCGGGCGCTATGGGCGCAAGGGTTGTTTAACGACGTGGCCATCAAGCCGGTTCGTTTCAGCGGGGATTCAGTGTTCCTGGAGATCGAACTGGAAGAAGCCTACCGGCTCTCCAATCTCGTCTTCCGGGGGGTAAAGAAATCAGCTACCTCTGACCTGAAGGAAAAGTTTGAACGTTATACCAACAGGCCGGTGAACCAGAATTTGTTGAACCGGCTCAAGAATATTGCGCGGGACCATTTTACCGAGAAGGGCTATATGTTCACCGAAGTAAGCGCCTTTCCCCGTGTGGACAGCGCACGGATTGGGTATTCGGATGTAGTCATCACCGTGGATAAGAAGCGCAAGATCAAGGTGCATGACATTACCTTTTATGGGAACGAAAACCTTTCAGCCCGCAAGCTGAAGAAGTTTATGAAGAATACAAAGGAGCAGAAATTTTACAAAATTTTTGGTTCCAAGAAATACGTTCCTGCCAAATACGAAGAAGATAAGGAGAAATTGCTTTCGGAATACATGAAAAGGGGGTTCCGTGACATAGCGATCGTTTCCGACAGTGTTTATCGCTACGATGATCGTTCGGTAAATGTGGATATTACCCTGAGCGAAGGAAGCAAGTATTATTTCGGGGATATAACCTGG
>DATCYD010000302.1:0-9312 GCA_036570465.1 Anseongella sp. | reverse complement strand
GACTTAATCTGATAATCCATCATGTTTTTGTTAGGGCTCCCAAGTTAGGAAAATCCCTGTCATTTTTAAAGCCACCCACCCCGCCGAAGACGAGACATGGAAACTCCGACAAAGGCGGAAAGGTTAATCATGAATGCGGTTGTGACGTGTTTCCTTTAAATATACCATGCCAATGATAAATGAAATCGCCGCCACCGCAATGGGATAGATCAGACCCGCGTAAATATTGCCCGTCGCTGCCACGACCGAAGCGGCTATGAACGGGGTAAGCCCACCGAAAATACCATTCCCGATATGATAAGGCAAGGACATGGACGTATAGCGTATTTTTGTGGGAAATAATTCTACCAGAAAGGCTGCAATGGGACCATACACCATGGTCACCAAAACCACCTGAACAAATATCAGCCCTCCCATCATCCATATACCCGCCATGGATAGCAACACTTTTCCATCTTCGGCAAAGCCGGTTGCCTGACTGACCGAGACCGCATGCATCCCCCTGAAAAGCGGATAATATAAAATACATGCTGCCAACAAACCGGTCATCATTATCGCTTTTCGTCCGATCTTGTCTGAAAGCCTTCCAAAGAAAATAAAGAAGGGAGTCCCAAACAGAAGAGCGATTACAATAACGATACTGGATTGTACGAATTCAATATTCAATGATTTCTGCATAAAGGAAAGCGCATAAAACTGTCCGGTGTACCAAACAACACCCTGACCTGCGGTGGCGCCGAACAATGCCAGCAACACCAACTTCAGATTTTCCTTCTTTCCAAAACTTTCCTTGATCGGGTTCACCGAGGTTTTCCCTTCCGCTTTCAGTTTGGCAAAAAGCGGTGATTCTTTCAGCCGGATCCGGATAAAGTAGGATATGCTAACCAGTACGATCGACAAGAGAAAAGGAATGCGCCAGCCCCATTCGTTAAAAGATGCCGAATCCATGGAATAACGGGTTCCCAGAATGACTCCCAAAGAAACAAAGAGTCCCAGGCTGGCTGTTGTTTGGATCCAGCTGGTATAATAACCCCGCTTATGATCCGGACTATGTTCGGCCACATAGGTAGCCGCTCCCCCGTATTCACCTCCCAGGGCAAGCCCCTGAGCAAGACGAAGCAAACAGACAAGTATAGGCGCCCAAACACCAATCGTGGCGTATGACGGAACCAGTCCAATGAGGAAGGTGGACCCTCCCATTAATAGGAGGGTAAGCAAAAAAGTGAATTTTCTGCCCGCGATATCACCTAAACGCCCGAATACAATAGCCCCGAATGGGCGGACGACGAAGCCCACCGCAAAAAGCGCCAGCGTGGAAAGAAAGGCAGCCGTGGGATTTTCATCAGGAAAGAATTTGGTGGCAAGAATAGTCGCCAGGCTTCCAAAGATGTAGAAATCATACCATTCGATCAGCGTGCCCACCGATGAGGCTGCGATAACCTGCCATATTTTTCGTTTTTCAGCAGGACTTTCAGAGATGTTCTCCATGTCGTTTTCAGTCATATTTTTATTTAAGTCAGGGGTTAAATATAATTTGAAGATTTGAAGATATGAAAATTATTTTTTCTATATTTGCAGCCCATCTCGCAGGCCTGAGCCTGTTTAGACGGGATGTATAAAATCAGAGTCATGTCAAGAGTTTGTGATTTAACAGGTAAGAAGGCAATGAATGGGTTCAGCGTTTCCAACTCAAACGCAAAAACCAAACGCAGGTTCTACCCCAATCTCCAGGTAAAGAAATTCTATATTCCTGAAGAAGACGCGTGGATTACCCTGAAGGTATCCGCTGCAGCCCTTAAAACCATCAACAAAAAAGGAATCAGCGCCTGCTTAAACAATTTTGTTAAAAAAGGCCACATATAAGAAAATTTACAAAAGATGGCAAAGAAAGGGAACAGAGTACAGGTAATACTTGAATGCACCGAGCATAAGGAAAGCGGAATGCCGGGAGCGTCAAGGTATATCACGACCAAGAACAAGAAAAACTCACCTGAAAGGCTGGAACTGAAGAAATTCAACCCCGTTCTCAGGAAGGTGACCGTTCATAAAGAAATCAAGTAATGGCAAAGAAAACAGTTGCAACGCTAAAATCCGGCAAGGGCAAGGAATTTTCCAAGGTGATCACTTCCATTCGCTCACCCAAAACAGGTGCCTATACTTTTAAGGAAATCATCGCGCATAACGATCATATTCGTGACGCATTCCAGGTTGCTAAGGAACAGGCGGAAACCGGTACTGAGGAACCTGCGAATTAATGCACGTGAACCATTTTTAAAAGCTTCTTTCGCATTCGAAAGAAGCTTTTTTGCTATTAAAAAATTTAAACATGGGCCTGTTCGATCTCTTTAAAAGCAAGAAACCGGCGGAATCACAAGCGGAAAGCGAAGCGCTGGAGAAGGGACTTGAGAAAACCAAGGACAACATGTTTTCCCGTCTGTCCAAAATGGTGGCAGGCAAATCCAGCGTGAATGAGGAGGTTCTGGACGATCTGGAAGAATTACTGGTTACCTCTGACGTAGGCGTAGCCACCACCCTGAAGATCATAAGCCGCATTGAAGAGCGCGTTGCCCGCGACCGTTATCTGAATACGACAGAATTGAACAATATCCTGCGGGAAGAAGTAACCGCCCTGCTCGCCGAAAATGATGGTCCGGCCTTCGGGGAGGAAGACAGCGAACAGGCCCGGCCATACGTAATCATGGTTGTTGGCGTCAACGGTGTTGGCAAAACCACCACCATAGGCAAACTGGCCTACAAATTCGCCGGAGCAGGCAAAAAAGTGGTCCTGGGAGCGGGAGACACCTTCCGGGCAGCAGCAGTAGAGCAGATCCATGTTTGGGGAGAGCGGACCGGCGCACGGGTGGTTTCTCAGAAAATGGGATCCGATCCCGCTTCTGTTGCCTTTGATACGCTGCGTTCAGCCGTATCCGGCAATGAGGATGTGGCAATCATCGATACCGCCGGACGCCTGCACAACAAGGTCGGGCTCATGAATGAACTTGGCAAGATCAGGAGTGTCATGAATAAAATAGTCCCGGGCGCTCCACACGAAGTACTGCTGGTACTCGACGCGTCCACCGGACAGAATGCGATCGAGCAATGCCGGCAATTCACAGCCGCCACTGAAGTAAATGCACTGGCGCTTACCAAACTGGACGGAACTGCCAAAGGCGGCGTGGTCATAGGGATCTCCGATCAGTTCAACGTGCCGGTAAGGTATATCGGCACCGGCGAACAAAAAGAAGACCTGCACTTGTTTGACCGAGTGGCTTTTGTGGACAGCCTCTTCAGAGAAAACCAATAGTCAAGAAAGGATTAATGCGCACCAAGGCTCTACATCAGGAAAGACCACGTGTAAATGTGATCACACTCGGGTGCTCCAAAAACCTCGTAGATTCCGAGGTACTCATGGGACAACTGCGCGGCAATGAGATGGAAGTATCCCATGAAGACCAGCACAACCGGAACGACGATATCGTGGTGATCAACACCTGTGGCTTCATCGACAACGCCAAACAGGAATCCATTGACACCATCTTGCATTATAACCAGTTGAAGGAGGAAGGACAGATTGGAAAACTGTTCGTAACAGGATGTCTTTCAGAACGATACAAACCGGAATTACAAAAAGAAATCCCGACCGTCGATGAGTATTTCGGCTCAAATGAAATGGTACGTTTGCTGAAAACCCTCGGAGCCGACTACCGGCACGAACTCATCGGCGAACGGCTGCTGACCACCCCTTCCCATTCGGCGTTCTTCAAGATTTCCGAAGGATGCGACCGTCCCTGTTCATTTTGCGCCATCCCGCTCATGCGGGGAAAACACGTTTCAAAACCAACTGAACAACTGGTTACTGAAGCCCGGAAACTGGCCGCCCGGGGAACCAGGGAACTTGTGCTTATTGCCCAGGACTCCACCTATTACGGCCTGGATATTTCCGGCCAGCGAAGCCTGCCCGACCTGCTGAGGCGCCTTTCAGATGTGGAAGGAATCGAATGGATCCGTCTGCAATACGCCTACCCTTCAGGCTTCCCGCTTGACATACTGGACGTCATACAAGAACGAAGCAATATCTGCAACTACCTGGATATGCCCCTGCAGCATATCAGCGATCCCATGCTGAAGTCGATGCGCCGGGGTATCACCCGGGATAAAACCCTGAAACTGATTGATACCATCCGGGAGCGCGTTCCGGGCATTGCCTTGCGGACGACACTCATCAGCGGTTATCCGGGCGAAACAGAACAGGATCATCAGGAACTGCTGCGCTTTGTGGAAGAAACCCGTTTTGACAGGCTGGGTGTTTTCGCCTACTCGCACGAAGAGAATACGCATGCCGGCTCCATGGTAAACAATGTTGCTGAGGATGTCAAACAAGAACGCCTGGAAGAAATCATGTCCGTGCAGCAAGAAATTTCCCACGAGTTGAACCGTAAAAAAGTGGGGCAGGAACTCAAAGTACTGATCGATAAGAAGGAAGGAGACTACTTCGTGGGACGTACTGAATTTGATTCGCCGGAAGTGGACAACGAAGTGCTTATCAACGCAGCAGAACAATACGTATCCATTGGCGAATTTTGCACGGTTCGCATCAACGACGCTGAAGAATTTGACCTCTACGGAACCGCAGTCACTTTATAAAGAAATAATCTTTCCTACCTTTGTCCTATGCAAACATTTATTGTCAACAGCGACGGATACAAGGTTTATATCGGTAACAGTTACCGTTCTATGGAAGAACTGCTGTCGAAAAAAAAGTATGCCAAAACCTTCGTGCTGGTTGACACGAATACCTCCGAAAAATGCCTTCCTAAGTTCAGGGAAAAATTACCTTCCCTGAAGGAATTCGACATCATTGAAATTGACGCCGGAGAAGCCCACAAAAACATCGATTATTGCGTGGGGATCTGGAAAATGCTGTTGGACTTCGGCGCCGGACGAGATAGCCTGCTGATCAATCTGGGCGGCGGCATGGTCACTGACATGGGAAGTTTTGCCGCCTCTACCTATAAACGTGGTATAGATTTCATCCAGGTACCCACCACCCTGCTCTCACAGGTGGACGCATCGGTAGGCGGAAAGACCGGGATTGATATCGATAATGTAAAAAACATCATCGGGACCTTTGCCAATCCCCTTGCCGTGTGCATCGATACTGATTTTCTTTATACGCTTCCACGGAGGGAACTGCTTTCGGGGTTTGCCGAAATGATCAAACACGGCCTGATATTCGACAGTCGCTATTATTTCGACCTGCAAACCAATGCCATGAGCAGCATTGACAACGCCATGATCTTCCATTCGGTAAATCTGAAGAACAAAATCGTATTGGAAGATCCTACCGAACGAAATATACGCAAGGCCCTTAATTTCGGCCATACTATCGGACATGCCGTGGAAAGCTATTCACTTGCCCATGACAAGGATCCGCTTCTTCACGGAGAGGCCATCGCAATCGGGATGATCTGTGAAGCCTGGCTATCCCATCAGAAAACCGGCCTGGAAGAAAGCGCCCTGATTGACATCCGGGATTTTCTGCTTGCCTATTATCCTTCCTACGTAATTCCGGAAGAGGCCTTCCCTGAGTTGACTGCGTTCATGCAAAAGGACAAGAAGAACGAGGCAGGCAAAATCAACTTCACGCTGCTGGAATCGATCGGGGAATTCGTGATCAACCAGACCTGCACGGAAGAGGAGCTGCGAAAATCACTCGCGTTCTATACCGAACATATAAAGTAGGGGGTAAAAAATAGTTTGCTTTTTAAAAAAGCATCATTTATATTTGCCGAACGTTATGAGAACTATATCAAACAGCTGGTTTTATTTTTACTTTTTTAATAAGCCCCATCGGGACTTGTTGTAAAACTGGTGTGTTTGAACAAGAATAATAAAGTCCCGAGTGAATAGCTCGGGATTTTTTTTTATAAAGCAAATGGCAAAAAAACCAACGATAGCAATACAGGGCATCAGAGCCTCCTTTCATGAAGAAGCGGCGCTTGCCTGGTTTGGCCCGGAGATCCGGACGATCGAGTGCATGACATTCAAAAAAATGTTCGAGGATCTTAAGTCCGGAAACGCGGATTACATCGTGATGGCTATCGAGAATTCCATTGCCGGCAGCCTGTTACCCAACTATTCCCTCCTTCAGGACTACAATTTTCCGATTATCGGCGAGATTTTTCTGCCTGTACAATTGCATTTACTTGCCCTTCCAGGGGTGCGGTTTGAAGACATTAAATACGTCCAGTCGCATCCCATTGCCATTCGTCAATGTGAAGAATTCCTACAGGATTTCCAGGGAATCACGGTGCTGGAAAAAAGTGATACGGCCGCCTGCGCGCAGGAAATACAGGAAAAACAGTTGAAAGACACAGTAGCCATTGCTAACCTGACCGCTGCTAAAGCTTTCGGACTGGAGGTGCTTGAACGACGGATCGAATCCAATAAAAAGAATTATACCCGATTCCTGATCATTTCCAGGGAACATACAGAAATCAGCAACACCAATAAAGCCTCTGTTTGTTTCCGTGTAAACAATAATCCTGGCTCCCTGGCAAAGGTATTAACTATTTTTGCGCAGCAAGATATCAACCTGAGCAAGATCCAGTCCATGCCCGTGCTTGGAAAACCCAACGAGTACAATTTTTATGTAGATCTGGAATGGTCCGAACAGAAAGCATACGACCTTTCCCTCCGGAAAATTCTTAAATACACCCATAATCTATCGGTGATGGGGGAATACCGGAGTAACGATACAAGAAAGTAAATAAGCTATTAACAACAAAGTAAACAAATAACAACAATGAAGCACTTAGAGCTTGTTCCGATGAATGAATGGTTACCCGGGGTAGCTCAACCCCTGGTTATCGCTGGTCCGTGCAGCGCGGAAACGGAAGAACAATTGCTGGCCACCGCCCGCCAGTTAAAGGCCCTCAACAAGGTGAGCGCCCTTCGGGCAGGTATCTGGAAACCCAGAACACGTCCTGGTGAATTTGAAGGCATCGGATCCGAAGGACTCCCCTGGTTGATGCAAGCCAAAAAGGAGACCGGTTTGCCGGTAACGGTTGAGGTAGCCACCGCCCGCCATGTAGAAGAAGCATTGAAAGCAGGCGTTGACATTCTCTGGGTCGGCGCCCGGACAACGGTCAATCCATTTTCCGTACAGGAAGTAGCAGATGCCCTCAAGGGTGTGGACGTTCCTGTCATGATCAAAAACCCGGTTAACCCTGATTTGCAGCTCTGGATTGGCGCTATCGAGCGTATCTATGGCGCAGGCATCCGCAAACTGGCCGCAATTCATCGCGGGTTCAGCTCCTTCAAAAAGACTTCGTTCCGGAACGAGCCCATGTTTGAAATGGCCATTGGGCTTAAAACCCATTTCCCCGAACTGCCGGTCATCTGTGACCCCAGCCATATTTGCGGAACGCGTGAGCTGATTCCTTTCATTTCACAGCGCGCACTGGACCTGGATATGCAGGGATTGATGATCGAAAGTCATATTACACCAGATCTGGCCTGGACGGATGCCAAACAGCAGGTAACACCCGATGCGCTGGGATCTCTCATCGATTCCCTGACCCTTCGCAAGGCCGAATCTGACAACAAGGAATTCCAGAACACGCTGGAGATCCTCCGCAAGGAAATCGACGAACTGGATGACGCCATTATTCAAAAGCTGGCTGAACGCATGCGTATCGTTGAAAAGATCGGAGAATACAAACGCGACAACAAGGTCACCATTCTGCAGGTAAACCGATGGGAAGAGATCATTGGAAAACGCACCCATTACGCAGCAGCGCTGAAACTGGATCAGAATTTTACAGAGAAAATGCTTGAGCTGATTCATAACGAAAGCATCCGCAAACAGACTGAGATCCTGAACAAAAAAAGCGTAGAAGCGTAGCCGTCAGCGAATGTCGAACATCTTAGTTTCAAAACCGGATACCCGTGTCAACGGGAAGATTACCCTTCCCGGCTCCAAAAGCGAAAGCAACCGGGCGTTGATCATGCAAGCTCTGTGCACGAACCCGGTAGTAATCGGAAACTTGTCGGAAGCAGCCGATACGGTAACTTTGAAAACGATCCTGGACAATCGACGGCACGATCAAACGCTGGATGTCGGCCCTGCCGGCACAGCCATGCGTTTCCTTACCGCTTTCTGTGCCGTTACGCCCGGAAACTGGACGCTTACAGGCAGCCAACGCATGAAGGAGCGCCCCATTGGCTTGCTGGCGGACGCGCTGAGACTGCTTGGAGCGGATATTGAGTACACTGAAAATGATGGATTCCCGCCCATGCGTATCCGGGGAAAACAACTTGACCTGGCAGGAGAGGTTCATATCCCGGGCAACATCAGCAGTCAGTATATTTCTGCCTTGCTGATGATTGCTCCGATGCTCCCCCGCGGGTTAAAGATCCACCTTATTGGCACCATCGGCTCCCGGCCTTATATTGAAATGACGCTGGCCATGATGGGCGAGCTGGGTATCCGCCACCAATGGAATAACAATACCATTGAAGTACCCCAACAGGCCTGCCAGCCCGGAACATTAACGATTGAGCCCGACTGGAGCGGTGCATCCTATTGGTATTCCATGGCTGCCCTGGCTGATGAAGCTGACCTGACGCTGCCCTGGCTGAAGCAACAAAGCCTGCAGGGTGACCGAGCTATCGCCGGCATCATGAAAACTTTCGGTGTGGAAACCACCTTTTCAGAAGGGGGCATCCGGCTGATCCGCACTCCGCAAACGTCCACGGCCGCCGGACAGGTACCGGAGCTGGATTTTGTGGATTGCCCGGACCTGGCTCAAACAGTAATCTCCTGTTGTGTCGCACTGGGACGAAGCGCTATCTTCACTGGCCTGGAAAGTCTCAGGATCAAGGAAACGGACCGGATCGCAGCCCTTCGGAATGAGCTGGGTAAATTCGGCGCCCGCCTGACGGAAAATGAAGAAGGAAATCGTTGGGAACTGGATTCATCAGACGTGCAACGCCCCGCTAAAACGCCCTTGATCCATACCTACGACGACCATCGCATGGCCATGGCCATGGCGCCGCTTGCCATTCGCCTGGGACCATTGAAAATCGCCGATCACAAGGTAGTCGCCAAATCATATCCGGGATTCTGGCGTGATCTGAGAGAAGTAGGATTTGAATTCAATGAACTGAAGACCCAATTGTAACATGGCAGGAAACATATTCGGCAAATCATTTAGCATCAGCACTTTCGGGGAATCCCACGGAAAAGCCATCGGGGTAATCATCGATGGCTGCCCCGCCGGGCTGGAAATAGATACGACTTTTATTCAG
>DATCYD010000301.1:0-3362 GCA_036570465.1 Anseongella sp. | reverse complement strand
TTCAGCTGTATCTCGATACGTTCACAAAATAGGGGAAAATGGCCTTTGACATAATTCTGGCAATTTTTCTTGTGTTACTGAATGGCTTTTTCGTAGCCGCGGAATTTGCTATTGTGAAAGTGCGGGCTTCTCAGTTGGACTTAAAGATCCAGGAAGGCGCCCGCACCGCGAGAATAGCAAAACACATAACAGGCCATTTGGATGGTTATCTGGCCGCAACCCAGTTAGGGATTACCATTGCCAGTATCGCCCTTGGATTCGTGGGAGAAAGTGTAGGCGAGCAGATCTTACTGGCCCTTTTCGGGGGTGTTCTGTCACCGGAAGAAGCCCATCAGTGGTCCGTACCGGTAGCCTTTTTCCTGGTAACCATCCTGCACATCGTTTTCGGTGAGCTAGCCCCTAAATCAATTGCGATCCGGCGTCCCATCAGCACCTCCATCGCCATTGCACTTCCATTGCAGCTTTTTTATTACATCTTCCGTCCCATCATCTGGATGCTTAACGGTTTCGCAAACTTGCTGCTTCGGATCGTGGGAATTAAACCGGTTTCCGGCCATGAATCCCATACATCGGAAGAACTCAAAATGATCCTTACCCAGGGAATGGAAACCGGGGCCCTGGATTCCTCAGAGCATGAACTGATTCAGAACGTATTTGATTTTAAGGAACGTATTGTCAAGAACATCATGGTACCCCGCACGGAGATCTCTGCCATTGACATCAATACCACCTCGGAAGAAGTGCTGGATATCATCATCAGCGAACGATATACCCGCTTTCCGGTTTTCGATAAATCCGTTGACAACATTGTGGGAACCATTCATGCCAAAGATGTGCTGGCGAAGGTCCGGGACGGGGAAGCTGTAATACCCGGGGAGATCATGCGTGAGCCTTACTTTACCCCTGAATCAAAGAATGTCAGCGATCTTCTGAAAGAACTTCAGTTAAAGAAAAACACCATGATGGTTATTGTCCTCGATGAATTCGGAGGCACAGCCGGCATGGTTACCCTGGAAGATATCGTAGAAGAACTTGTCGGCGAAATTCAGGACGAATACGACGAAGAGAAGCCGGTAGTGGAACAGGTAGCAGAAAACGAATACCTGGTGAATGCCCTGGCCCCCATTACCGATGTGAATGAATTTCTCCCTGAGGAACTTCCCGAGGACGACGATTACGATACCGTCGCCGGGCTGATGAATGTCATTTTTGAAAAAATCCCGGAAGTGGGTGAGACAAAGGATGGCTATGGCTATAATTTTACCATCCTCACCAAGGTAAACCGAAAGGTCGAATCTGTACGTTTGCTGCACCTCGGTCCCCCTGCCGAAACCAACAACGAACCGGAATAAGATTGTTGCGAGTTGCTTCGCAGCAGCAATGAAACTAGAAACTAGAAAAAATCAAAGCGTGAATATTTTTTACACTCCCAACATTGTTGAAAGTAAAGAATTTGCGTCCGGAGTTGTATTGGGTGAGGAAGAAAGCCGTCATTGTGTGAAGGTGCTTCGATTGCAAGTTGGGGACACGGTGCACCTGGCGGATGGGAAAGGGGGGCTGTTTGCTGCCAGGATTACGGAGGCTGATCAAAGACGTTGCGTGCTGAAAGTAACGAGTGTACAACAGGAATTTGGGAAGCGTTCTTACCGGCTGCATGTGGCCATTGCTCCTACGAAGAATACAGACCGCTTTGAATGGTTTCTTGAAAAGGCGACCGAAGCGGGGATTGATGAGATTACTCCACTGATTTGCGTACGGTCTGAGCGTCGTGTTTTGCGAACGGACCGGTTATTCAAACGCATTACCGCTGCCATGAAGCAAAGTCTTCAGGCCTACCATCCCATCTTGAATGAACCGCAGGATTTTTCCAGCCTGATGGAGCGGTTTCCACCTACAGACGAGGCTGCCGGCTCTCTGCCGCCTCTGTTGAAATGCATTGCTCACTGCGGGGAAGGCCCCCGTCAATCGCTAAAAGAGTTGGTTCGGCCTGGCACAGAGACATTGGTGCTGATTGGGCCGGAAGGAGATTTTACGCCTTCGGAAATAGATGAAGCGGGGCAAAATGGTTTTGTTCCGCTGGATCTTGGGGAAAGACGACTGCGGACTGAAACGGCTGGTCTGGCGGTTTGCTTTGAAATGGCCTTCCTGAATCGCGGTTAAAGATTTCTTATTACCGGTCAGGGCCTGTATCTTTATGAAATGAAGCGCTGGATCATTGTCTGCTTAGTGGTTGCTGCCCTGGGCGCGGCTTCCTTTGCCCCGCCTTCCTACCGCATGGCCCGGCTCAAGTATGGTGGAGGCGGAGACTGGTATGGCAGCCGCACGGCCCTGGCGAATCTGGCCGAATATTGCAATCAGGAAGCTGGTATGAACTTTTTTCCGGACGAGGCAATTGTGGAGCCAGGCAGCAGCGAACTGTTCAATTACCCTTTTGTTTTTGCTACCGGGCACGGGAACGTGGTATTTACACGGCAGGAAGCTGAAAACCTGCGGAAATATCTGATCGGAGGAGGGTTTTTGCACTTATGTGATAACTATGGCTTCGATAAATACATCCGGCGTGAAATGAAAAAAGTCTTTCCCGAGCTGGAGTTTACGGAGCTTCCTCCTTCGCACGAGATATTTCATCAGCAATATGACTTCTCCAACGGACTCCCAAAAATACATGAGCATGATGCGAAGCGGCCGCAGGCTTTCGGGCTGATTTATCAGGGCCGGCTGGTTTGCTTTTATGATTACGAAACTGACCTGGGGAATGGTTGGGAAGATGCGGGTACCTATCCGGATGATTCTCCTGTTATTCGGGAGAAGGCGCTGCAAATGGGAGTGAACCTGGTTCGTTATGCATTGATGAAATAAACCTTAGATCTCATGAATGACTGCCGGATAACAGTGGACAATGACAAAGTCTTTCAGATGGAAAGGGATGGTGACACCCTGCTCGTAAACGGGGAAGCTGTTTTTCCTGATATGGTACAGGTGGGGGAAGGTTGTTTCCATGTTTTGCTGAATAATCGTTCCTTCAATGTCGAAGTAGTCAGGTTAGAGGCAAAGAGCGGGCAGCTTAAGGTGAATGGTCGTCTGTACAGCTTTTCTGCCAGGGACCACTATGATGAGCTGCTTGAGAAACTGGGCATGGCTGGCAGCGCCGCTCATCAGGTGAATGATCTGAGGGCCCCTATGCCCGGCCTGGTGCTGAGAACCCTTGTGACTGCCGGACAGACTGTTGAAAAAGGGGATAACTTGCTGGTCCTTGAAGCCATGAAAATGGAAAACATCATTAAATCGCCAGGCGAAGGTACCGTGGAGGAATTACTTGTTCAACCGGGGGAGTCGGTAGAGAAAAATCAAATCCTGATTCG
>DATCYD010000300.1:0-20470 GCA_036570465.1 Anseongella sp. | reverse complement strand
ATAATGTTTCCTTTGGAGCTGTGTTTACGGATCACATGTTCCAGGCGGATTCCGTAGGTGGGGAATGGACCGGTCTGCAGCTGCTACCTTATGGCCCGGTGAGTTTTGAACCCGCATTGATGTCGCTCCACTATGGCCAGGCCATTTTCGAAGGAATGAAAGCCTTTCGTACGGTGGATGATGAGGTGGTATTGTTTCGGCCGCGAGCGAATTTCGAACGTTTTAATATCTCTGCTGAACGCATGTGCATGCCGGTTACTACCGAGGAAGTGTTCATGGACGGATTAATGCGGCTGATCGATATGGACCGGGAGTGGATTCCTTCCCTGGATAATTATTCCCTTTACATCCGGCCCTTTATGTATGCTACCGATCAGTTTCTGGGAGTACGTCCGTCAGATACATACCGTTTTTCCATTATCTGCAGCCCGGCCGGCGCTTATTACAGCAAACCGCTCCGGGTAAAGATTGAACAACATTATACCCGTTCTGCCAAAGGGGGAATCGGGTATGCAAAGGCGGCCGCCAACTATGGCTTATCATTGCTTCCCACCAAGCTTGCCCAGGAAGAAGGATTTGATCAGATTATCTGGACCGATGCGGTAAGCCATGAGTATGTGGAAGAAGCCGGGACCGCGAATTTTATGTTCGTGATCGACGGCACGCTGGTGACCCCGCCGGTAAAAGATACCATCCTCAAAGGCATTACCCGTGACAGCATCGTAACTCTTACACGTAGCTGGGGCATGGACGTGCAGGAGCGGGAAGTATCGGTGGCAGAACTGGTAGATGCCATGGCCGCAGGAAAGTTGCAGGAAGCCTTTGCAGTGGGAACCGCCGCAACCGTGACGCACATCAGCGAGATTGATTATCAGGGTAAGGTTTATCAGCTTCCCGACATCGAAAAACGCGAGATCGCTCCAAGGATCCTGAAAGAGTTGCACGATATCCGGTACGGAAAAGCAGAAGACACCTTTGGCTGGCTGGTACGGGTGTAACCGCCGGTAATGGTCAGGGCTGTGAAGCAGGGTAAGTTCAGGAGGGCTATGCCCGTTTCCCGAAGCAACCGTCTCAGAAGGGGGGCGTTCACTGATCGGACTTCCGGTCGGCCTTTCGCTCTTCCCTTCGTTCCTGCCGGGCTTCGCGCCGCTGTTCCCGGCGTTGTTTTCGCTCCTTGAACATCTCTGCCATTTCGCGCAGCTGTGTCTCTCTTTCTGCGCTTACCCCGACACTCGATTTAAATCCGGTAAGCAATGATTTCCACAGGTAGTTGAAAATGGATTTGTTCTTCAGGCGGGTAAATGCAATGTGTCCTTCACGGAACGGCCCTTCAGGAGGAGGGTTATGACTGTTCAGCAGCAGGAGGTTTGCCAGAACAGATGCCACTTTCATGTTGTTTTCAGCGTTTTCCTTTCCCAATAATTCAACATTCAGGTTATTGTAGTAGAATTTCATGGTGCCCCGCGAACGCGAGCTATCGGCCTCGAAGGTGAACAGCAGTTTCTGAAGTGTACCGCGTTTGATCTTCATGCGGGCGGTTGCTTCCAACATGGGATTGACCGCTTCCATGGGCATGCGTCCCAGCGAACCATCAACCGTGAAAAAACCGTCGTCACGATCCATATGAAAGTCAAATTTGACCTTCAATAGCCCCACATCCATGAGAGAGGTTTCAAGATCAGCGTGCATGATGGGATTTTCTTTTATCCGGTCGGGAAGATTGGTAATGTTGGTGATCACTCCTCCAAGGTTGCTGAATTCCACCCGACCGGTTTCGCTTTGGCCGGCGGGCCGCTCCCGGTAAACTGCCGAACTGTTTTGAATGACCAGCTTTCCGATGTCCACAGAAAGGTTCATTTTTTTCAGCACCAGTTGCGGAAGCTGTTGGTAGGGACGATCGTCAACCTTGAAGTTATATAGAAAATCAACCAGAACGGCCTGTTGAATACGGATCTCATTAGCCTTAAATTGTTCGCTTCGAAGCAGATGGCGAAGATCAAAGCCTTTTGCCACGATTTCTCCGGTTTTCAATTCTACATGATCTGCTTCTTTATCAAGGATCCTGTGAACTTCCATTTCCTGGTGCCGTGGTTGAAGCCAAAGAGAATCGATACGTAGCAGTGATTCCCGACTGGAGAGCGTCAGGGTACCCAGATGCAGATTGTACATGCTGTCGGGGAACATAAACTTAAAATCACGGATACTAAGCCGCAGGTCATCTGTATAAAAGGCATTCGTGGTATCCTGACTGCTCAGAGAATCGATGTAAAGCTCGTCAGCTTCCAGGTTAAACCGGTCAAATTGTAGTTCCAATTCGTCTCCGTGGCCTTGTTCACGAAAAGATAGCTTGCCGTCACCGATCCGTACCTGCTTTATACGAAGAGCGTTCAGCGCCGGAGCGATCAGCCTGTAAGGGTCGAACTGAAAAGGTGTTGCCATGGTGTCTTCCGGGATCGCGTGCTTTAAAAGACTGATAGCCGGCTTTTCAATCCGGACCAGATCAATCATCAGTCGTTTGCTGCTCAAGAACCGAAAAAGATGCGCTCCTCTGATTTCCAATTCGTCAGAATGCAGGTCGTATAATATTGGCGGCCCTGCACCTTGATTCCTCAACAAGCGATACCGGGTAGTGTCCGGCCGAAGATAAAGATCAGAAATATCAATGCTGCCCCGTACCAGATTCAAGCGTATCCGATCGAATTCCAGCTTGTAAAGACTATCACTTTCCACCTGGACCCGATTTTTCAGGTAACTGATGAGACGTGGCTTTACAGTCCAGGCGATGATGGAATTGGCAATGACAAGGAGCAAAAATAAAGCTGCGATGGCAGCTGCCAGCGCCACCAGTCTTCGTTTTAATTTTCCCGTCAGCTTCATGCACATAAATTACGCAAAAAGCATTCCTTTTAAAAATATCCACGTACATTTGGATCATAAGCGAGAGTAGCTCAGTTGGTAGAGCATCAGCTTCCCAAGCTGAGGGTCGCGGGTTCGAGCCCCGTTTCTCGCTCCATCAGAACCTTTCACCCTCTGCCAATTTGTCATTTTAAATTTTTAACTTTGTGGCCCGCAAATAATTGGGAATGTTGGATACCGGAATAAAGAAGGAAATAGATGAAAACCGCCAGGGCGAAGCCTTGGTGTTGGAAAAACAGGATCGTGAAGCAGTTGGCGGACGAAAGCTCTATATAGAGAGCTACGGTTGCCAGATGAATTTTTCCGACTCGGAGATTGTGGCCTCCATCATGATGGATATGGGGTTTTCCACCACTGGAAATTACCGGGAAGCAGATGTGATCTTCATCAATACTTGCTCCATTCGTGAAAATGCCGAGCAGCGCGTGCGGAACCGTCTTAAGGAATTCGGGGCGAATAAGCTTCGGAAACCGGGTACGGTAATCGGAGTACTTGGCTGCATGGCTGAACGGCTGAAATCAAAATTCCTGGAAGAAGAGCAATTGGTGGATGTGGTGGTAGGCCCGGATGCGTATCGCGATCTGCCGAATCTCATTGGGAAACTGGATGATGGTGGCAAGGCTGTGAATGTTCTCTTATCCAGGGAAGAAACTTATGCGGACGTGGCACCTGTACGTCTGGGAGGCAATGGCGTTTCCGCGTTTGTTTCCATCATGCGTGGTTGCGACAATATGTGTTCTTTTTGTGTGGTCCCGTTTACCCGGGGACGGGAGCGCAGCCGCGATCCTCATTCCATAAGACGGGAAGTGGAGCAGCTGCTTGAGAGCGGCTACCGTGAAGTGACATTGCTTGGCCAGAACGTGGATTCCTATAAATGGAAAAGTGAAACAGGGGAAGAGGAGATGAATTTTGCCGGTCTGCTGGAACACGTTGCCGATGTAAGCCCCCGGATGCGGGTCCGGTTTTCTACCTCGCATCCCAAGGACATGACTGACGAGGTATTGGAAGTCATGAGCCGTCACGAAAATATTTGCAAATACATTCATCTTCCTGTGCAGTCTGGCAACAGTGAAGTGTTGGAGCGGATGAACCGCACCTATGACAGGGAATGGTATATGGGACGGATTGAAGCGATCCGGAGGATCGTTCCCGATTGTGCTATTTCCACCGATATTATCTGTGGCTTCTGCTCGGAATCGGGAGAAGAACACCTGGATACATTGTCCATGATGGATCATGTTAAATATGATTTTGCGTACATGTTCAAGTATTCGGAGCGGCCCGGAACCCTGGCTGCCCGGAAATATACAGACGATGTGCCCGAAGAAGTGAAATCGAGCCGGCTAACGGAGGTCATTGAAAAGCAGCAGCAACATTCTCGTTTCAGGATGCAGCAGCAGGTAGGTAAGGTTCACAAGGTATTGGTGGAAGGGCCATCCAAACGGTCGGATGAGGATTATTGCGGGCGTAACGATCAGAATGCCATGGTGGTTTTCCCCCGGGAGGAAGGCGTTCAGCCGGGCGATTATGTGAATGTACTGGCAGAGCGCTGTACCAATGCCACCCTTATCGGAAGCATGACGTAATATATGGATGTTCAGGATATAAAGAACCGGTTTGGAATCATAGGGAACTCTCCCTTGCTGAATCGTGCTATCGAGGTGGCCCGGCAAGTGGCTCCAACCGATATCTCAGTGTTGATCACTGGTGAAAGCGGTAGTGGGAAGGAAGCATTCTCACACATCATTCATCAGCTGAGCCACCGCCGGCACGGGCCTTTTATCGCGGTCAACTGTGGGGCTATCCCGGAGGGAACGGTCGATTCTGAACTATTTGGGCATGTGAAGGGTTCCTTTACAAATGCTACCGAAGACCGGAAAGGTTATTTTGAAGTAGTGGACGGCGGAACCATCTTCATGGATGAGGTTGCTGAATTGCCGCTTTCCACCCAGGCTCGTCTGTTGAGGGTGCTGGAAAGTGGCGAGTACATCCGGGTGGGTTCATCCAAAGTGTTGAAAACAAATGTGAGGGTGGTCGCGGCCACTAACCGGGATGTGCTGGTAAACGTGCAGAAAGGAAAGTTCAGGGAAGACCTTTATTATCGTCTGAATACCGTACCCCTCCATATTCCGCCATTGCGTGAGCGGAAGGAAGATATTTACCTGCTTTTTCGAAAGTTTGTTGCTGATTTTGGCGAAAAGTACCGGATACCGGGGATCCAGCTGAACGAAGATGCCCGGCGTTTACTCGAAAATTACAGCTGGCCGGGAAATGTTCGGCAACTGAAAAATATTTCGGAACAGATTGCCGTTCTTGAAAAGGAACGGGAGATCGGACCGGAAACGCTGGCCCGTTACCTTCCCCGGGAACAGAGTAATTTACCGGTGCGCCTGGAACAGCAAGGGGCGTCGCATGAATTTTCAGAGCGCGATCTGCTGTATAAAGTCCTTTTCGATATGAAAAAGGATCTTGTTGATCTGAAGAAACTGGTGTTCAATATCATTCGTCACCCGAATGATGTGCGTCAGGCAACTGCTTCCGATCCGCACCTGGTTAGCCGGCTGTATCAGGATCTGGAAGTGAATGAGGAAGAAAAGGAATATGGTTTCCATGCGCCGTACCTGAACGACCCTAAGGTTATTGAGAACGAAGAAACATTCAACGATGCCGAAGAAGTGGAAGAATCGCTGTCACTTGAAGATCAGGAAGCGGAGCTGATCAGGAAGGCGCTTCGGAAACACGGAGGCAAGCGTAAAAACGCTGCCACGGAACTGGGTATTTCCGAACGGACGTTGTACAGGAAAATAAAAGAACTGAATTTATGATGTCAAGGCGCTATGTTGGCATTGCCGGATTATTGTTGCTGCCGGTTTTTCTGTTGTATGGCTGTTATTCTTTCAGCGGGGCATCTATTTCGGCGGATATGAAAACCTGTACGATCCTGCTTTTTCAGAGTCGGGCACCACTGGCGCCTCCTTCACTCAGTTCTCAGCTTACTGAAGCCTTAAAGCAGAAAGTCGTGAATCAAACCGCGCTTGGACTAACCAATAATGGGGGAGATGCTATTTTTGAAGGGACAGTCACCGGCTTTACCGTTCAACCGGTTGCGATGACCGGAGGCGAGACGGCAGAACTCACTCGTCTGAATGTTTCCATTTCAGTGAAATATACCAACACCATCGATCCCAAGCAGAGCTTTGAATCCAGTTTTACCCGCTACCGGGATTTTCCGGCAGGTCAGAACCTGCAGACTGTTCAGAATAATCTGATCGAAGAGATTATGCCTGAACTGGTGGATGATATTTTTAATCGGGCTTTCGTAAACTGGTAGATAATGGATAAGCAGGATGTGTATCGTTTTCTTTCCGACCCTGCCCCACCGGGTAGCAATCCTGATACGGAACTAAAGGAGCTGATCGGCACTTATCCTTATTGTTCGTTGCTTTACCTCTTGTTGGCCCGTGTAAGCCAGCAAAATGGCGATCCCGGTGTACAGGATGTCATTGAAAAGGCGGCTGTTTATTTACCTGACCGGGAAGGCTTGTATAATTTTCTTCATTCAGCGGCGCCGGAAGAGGGGGGCACCGCACCTGCTGCAGAAGCTTCACCCGCACCCGCTGAGGAAGCAGCTGCACCCGAGCCTGTTACAGAGGTCGCATCCGAACCTGTTACAGAGGTCGCACCTGCACCCGCTGAGGGGGCTGCACCCGCACCTGCTGAGGAGGTCACACCCGAACCTGTCTTGCCTGATCTGGAATCAATGCCTGGCGAAGAGGTTCCTGACGAAGAGGTCCTGTTCGGAGAAATCACGGATGATAAGACAGTTGCCGAAGAAGGTGCAGACGCGGAAACCGGCTTGCAAAAGGCCGGGCCACGGGATATTGCCCTGAGCATCGATGATCAGTTGCCCCGGACCTTTACATTCTGGCTGCGTCGTATTCGCCAGGTCACAGACACAGACGGGACAGAACGGGCGGTGAGGGTTTCCGATGCGCTTGAAAAGAACTATTACCAGGAACTTGTAACCCGGAATACCGAAAAGGAATACCTTGAAAAAGCCAGGGTAAAGTTCGACCTCAGGAAAAAGGAAGACCGGATCATTGCCAAATTCATTGAAGAAGATCCTCAGGTCATAAAGCCGGCAATGAAAATACAGGCAAAAGAGCCGGCCACTGAATCACCCGACGGGCAGGATGATGACGAAATGATCTCTGAGACCCTTGCTAAAATTTATATCGATCAGGAACTCACCGGTAAAGCTATCCGGGTGTATGAGAAATTAAGTTTGAAATTTCCGGAAAAAAGCGCGTACTTTGCTGGCCTTATTGAGAAATTGAAACAATGAACTTCGGTATATCATGTATGCATTTTTGATCGTTCTGGCAATCATTGCCTGTCTTTTGTTGATTGTAGTGATACTTGTACAAAACCCTAAGGGGGGCGGGCTCTCTTCTACATTCGGGGGGTCCAACCAGGTAATGGGTGTACAACGCACAGGCGATTTCCTGGAAAAGGCGACCTGGGGTTTTGCCATTACGCTACTGGCCATCAGCCTTTCAACGAAATTCTTTATCGGAACAGGCGGAAGCGTGGGCGAATCTGCGATACAGGAGCAAATTGACCGGCAGGCTACGCCATCGCCGACCGTACCCTTGTTGCCAGGCACGTCAACCGGCGGGGAAGAAGCCGGCGGAGAACTTCCAGGCGGGCAACCTTCCGATACTTCTTCACAATAACGGCTGACTGACAATTTCTGTCAAAATTTCACCGGAGGTGACAAGGCTGTCATGCCTTTGACTGTTTCCGGCAATTGGCATGGAAAATGATCGTCGCTTGCTATCAGTAAAAAAATAAAAAAGTATATACTATGTCGTTGAACATTAAACCAATTGCAGACAGAGTAGTCGTAGAGGCTGCTCCTGCTGAAGAGAAGACCGCCGGAGGTATCATCATCCCCGATACCGCAAAGGAAAAACCTCAAAAGGGAAAAGTAGTTGCAGTAGGCAACGGCAAGAAAGACGAGCCCATGACAGTGAAAGTGGGCGATACCGTGTTGTACGGAAAATATGCCGGCACGGAGCTTTCCTATGAAGGTGTAGAATATTTGATCATGCGTGAATCAGATATTTACGCCGTCCTGTAAATCAATCATTCACTAAAATTCAAACACAAAAACAATCATGGCTAAACAGGTAAAATACAATGTGGAAGCCCGCGATGCTCTCAAAAGAGGCGTGGACATCCTTGCGAATGCTGTTAAGGTGACACTGGGTCCTAAAGGGCGGAATGTGATCATCGACAAGAAATTTGGCGCTCCCACCATTACCAAGGACGGTGTTTCAGTAGCGAAGGAAATCGATCTGAAGGACAGTCTTGAAAATATGGGTGCTCAGATGGTAAAAGAAGTAGCTTCCAAGACAGCGGATGTTGCCGGTGACGGTACCACCACTGCTACGCTGCTTGCCCAGGCCATCATTACCGGAGGTCTTAAGAACGTGGCGGCCGGAGCCAACCCCATGGACCTGAAGCGTGGCGTGGACAAGGCGGTGAAGGCAGTTGTTGAGCATCTGAACAAGCAGACATCTGAGGTTGGAGACGACAACAGCAAGATCAAGCAGGTAGCTTCCATTTCTGCCAATAATGACGAAGTAATTGGTGAGCTGATTGCCGAAGCCATGGGCAAGGTGAAGAAGGAAGGTGTGATCACTGTAGAAGAAGCGAAAGGTACTGATACCTATGTTGAAATCGTGGAAGGAATGCAGTTTGACCGCGGTTATCTTTCTCCTTACTTTGTAACCAATGCCGACAAGATGGAGGCAGACCTGGAGAATCCGCATGTATTGATCTACGACAAAAAGATCTCTACCATGAAGGAATTGCTGCCCGTACTTGAAAAGCAGGTACAAACCGGAAATCCGCTGCTGATCATTGCAGAGGACGTTGACGGGGAAGCTCTGGCTACGCTTGTTGTGAACAAGCTGCGCGGCTCCCTGAAAATTGCCGCTGTAAAGGCTCCGGGTTTTGGAGACCGTCGCAAAGCAATGCTGGAAGACCTTGCCATCCTGACAGGTGGTACCGTCATTTCCGAAGAAAGAGGCTTTAAGCTTGAGAATGCTGACCTGAGCTATCTCGGAACCGCAGAAAAGATCACCGTGGATAAAGACAATACCACGATCATCAACGGCGCCGGCAAGAAAGAAGACATTGTTGCACGCGTTAACCAGATCAAATCTCAGATCGAAGCGTCCACTTCTGATTATGACAAGGAAAAGCTTCAGGAACGTCTTGCCAAGCTGGCTGGCGGTGTTGCTGTCCTGTATGTAGGCGCAGCCACTGAAGTGGAAATGAAAGAAAAGAAGGACCGCGTTGACGATGCGTTGCACGCTACCCGCGCTGCCGTTGAAGAAGGCATCGTTGCTGGTGGAGGTGTAGCCTATATTCGTGCAATTGCCGCTCTGGAAAACCTGAAGGGTAACAACGAAGACGAGAATACCGGGATCAACCTGATTAAGCGAGCCATTGAAGAGCCGCTTCGCCAGATCGTTGAGAACGCGGGCGGCGAAGGTTCAGTTGTTGTTCAGCGCGTGAAGGAAGGCAAAAATGATTTCGGTTATAATGCCCGCGAAAATAAATACGAAGATCTGATTGCAGCAGGTGTAATTGATCCGAAAAAAGTGGTTCGCGTTGCTCTTGAGAACGCTGCTTCCATTTCATCCATGCTGCTTACCACCGAGTGTGTACTGGCGGATGAACCGGAAGAAGACAAAGCTCCCGCTGGCCCTCCTCCCGGCATGGGCGGCATGATGTAAAAATGTGATGAAGGCCCCGGGCATTGTCCGGAAACCTGATCCGTCACTTTTTTGACAAACATTTAAACCCTCTCCTGAATTTCAGGAGAGGGTTTTTCTATAATTAGTATATTTGCCCTCACGGAAATGTATCTATTATGATAATACAATAATGTTTTATGAAAAAGACACTCATTCTCCTCGCATTTTCAACAAGCTTTGTTCACCTTTCAACTGCCCAGGAAGCCGATACTACCTGGAAGGTAAGTGGTGTGCATAATTTATTGTTTAACCAGGCTTCCTTCTCGCATTGGTCTGCCGGCGGCCAGAATTCCCTGGCGCTGAACGCTCTTTTTGATTATAACTTCAATTACAAAAAGGGAAAATGGAATTGGGATACCAAACTGAAAGCAGGTTACGGTATCAGTAATCTGGACGACCTGGGATGGAGGAAAAGCGAAGATATCATTAACGTTAACTCCTTTGTTGGTCATCAACTCAACAAGTTTTGGTTGTATTCCTTTTTTCTGGACTTCCAGAGCCAGTTTGCCACAGGGTACAATTATGCTAGTGACGGTTCCCGTACCCAGATCTCCGGCCCTTTTGCTCCGGCGTTTATCCAGTTTGGCCCTGGTATCGCCTACAAGCGGTCCAATAATTTTTATGTCAATATTTCTCCGGCAGCATCCAAATTAATTGTGGTTGCCGATGATTTTCTGAATTCCCGGGGCGCTTTCGGAGTGGATACCGGCCAGACACTGAACTATCAATTCGGAGCAACGGCGATGGCCTACCTCAAACTTGACGTTGTAAAGAATGTAACTCTGGAAAACAAATTGATGCTCTTTTCTAATTACCTGGAAGATCCCCAGAACGTTGACATTGACAATCAGCTGAGCCTGAACATGAAGATCAACGATTATCTGACTACTTATTTCGGCCTGCAGCTCATTTATGACGATGATATCTTGCTGCCCCTTTCGGAGGCGCCTGACAATACTGAATTCGGCCCGCACTTGCAGCTTAAACAGTTATTTGGCGCCGGCTTCACGTACAGGTTCCCGAAATAACCGGCATTCGGGGTTTAACGCGTACGCCTCACTGATCACTTTTCGCGGGAATACGGATGGTTATTCCTCCGGAGCGTGCGGAGAATTCAGGCGCGTACATGCACTGAATCTCGGCGAATCCATTGGAAAAGGTGCCCGTATGAGTTACCCGAACGCTGTATTCCAGCACATAGGTTCCACGGGGAAGACGATTCATGAAGAAATTCATGGAGGCATCCCGCGGTGCCTGGTAGTAACCGATACCACCCTGGTAATGATACCCGGCCAGCATGTCCACCGGTTCCAGGGCAGCGGCCCGGAGGTCTTTCAGGTGCACAAATTCATAGTCGCGGGAAGCCACCAGTTCCAGGCGAACCTTGACCAGGTCTCCCGGTTTCAGGGGTTCGCGTTCCTCCAGCGGAGCCAGCACGGGGCCTGTTTCAGTTGAGATTTGCTTGTAAAGGGTTCGGCGGATGGTTAATCCCTCGCCGGAAGCCGGTACATTTTCAGGTTTTTCAAAGTACTGCCAGTACATGGCGCCCCAGGATGGTACCTTACCCGGATTGGCAATGAGGATCTCTTCAAATGCAGGGCCGATCTCTGAAGCGTTCCAGGAAGTTTTGAGATAGCCGGTCCCGGCTTCCCGGTCCAAATCAGGCTTCAGGGTGGCTAATGGCTTTTTTCCGACAGTAATTGTGCCCTTTTCAGGAGGAGTTTCCAGCCAGTCTTCGCCCCGGTACAACAGCGCGTAACAAGCTGCCACGGTAGCTTTGGTGGTTTCCCAGTTATTGGTGTGTTTATTGAAAAGTAACCATTTCTTCATTTGTTCCACGACTTCTTCCGCATTTACGGACACGGCCTGGTCCTGATCTGCCGGCGTACCCTGATCTGTTTTAGAGCCGTTATCTGCCGGCGCGGCCATTTGCTGCCCGGCCAGGATTTCCGAGAAAGCTTCAATCAGCAGCGCCTGGGTTTCTACGGGTGCTTCGTCCCAAAAATATCCCTGACGGTTCTGCGCCCAATACATGCCTTTTTCGACGGAGGTCAATGCTCGGTCCAGCAGGGAGCGCACGATTTTTCCGGCTGTTTCAACTTTTCCGCTTCGTTGCAATGCCAGTGCTAACAATCCCTGCTGGTAAATGGGGTGTTGTTGCCAGTATTTTTCAGCTTGCCGGAGGTAAAAGCCGATGGCTTCCTGCGTGTCTTCGGCTGGTGTTATTTCATCGTAAAAACTACGCATGTACAAAAAATGCACAATAGACGCATTCAGATGGTCGGTCTTGCTGATCTCTGCTTCCATCGTTTTTTCGGACCCGGACTTTGCATTGATGCCTTCTGCGTCTTCGGGAAGAAGTCGCTGATAATCGAGGGCAAACGATTCATCCGCATAGCCTAACGCCTTACGAACCAGATTATCGAAATCTCCAAAGTCCCTGTTTTCATCCGGAAGAGCGTTCAGGTGACGAAGTTGACCCATCCCGGCCAGAATATGCCGCGTGATAAAGGGACTGCCTTGCATCCCACGGAACCAGGGGAAGGATCCGTCAGGCAGCTGCATCTGAGACAGTTTTCGCAATGAGGTGCGGCTCTGATCCTTCATGTGATTCAAGTCGAACAGCAAGCCGATCCGCTGCTTCCTTTCGGTTTCATTACGCGCTTGCATGACCCAGGGGCTTTCTTCCAGGAGTGTTGTTTTGAGTTCCTGGTTCTTTTCAAGCCGGGACACCATGGCATCTGATCCGGCTTCCTTCCACTGATCGAAAATGGCCTTGATCCGCGGGGAACTCCCTGCAATGGTCGCTGCCAGATTATTGGCGAAAAAGCGGCTGAAAAGCTGTTCGGCACATTCATGAGGGTATTCCATCAGGTAAGGCAGGGATTGCACGGCATACCAGGCCGGATTTGGCGTATATTCCAGGGTCAGACGGTAAGGACGCGCCGTTGGCAGGCGGTAGCCGCTGAAATCACTGATTGAAAAGTCAGCGGTTTGTCCGGCTTCGACTTGCAGGGGCTGTGTTTCGGTAATCAGGATCCTGTCTGACAACACCGGAATGGTTTTTTCCTCTCCATCGGTATGACTTCCCGCACTGGCCAAGACCCGGTAGGTAAGCGCTTCCAGGTCCTCGGGCACCTTGATGTCCCAGCTGACGGCCGTACTTGATTCCGCTTCCAGCCTGAATTTCATCTCGGAGTCATCCAGGAACATTGACTTCACTTCTTCCATCGTCAGGGCATCCAGCAATACCAGTTTCACCCGGCCTTTTAGCGGCTTTTCTGTGAGATTCACCACGGTAGCACTAAAAGCTATCTGGTCGCCGGCGCGCAAAAAGCGGGGCGCGTTGGCCGAAACCGTTACCTCCTTGGTGGTGACCAGTTCTTTTTCGATGCTGCCATGCCTCAGGTCCTTTGTATGAGCAAACCCGAACATCCGCCAGCGGGTAATGGATTCCGGTAACACGAATTCCAGGCTAAGCGTGCCGTCTTCCCCGTCGTTGTACAGATGCGGAAAAAAGAAAGCAGTCTCTGCAAAGTTGGCGCGCGGAACCAGGTCATCCAGATTAGCCGGTGGTACATTGCTATCGGATTTTCCTTCCAACGGGGGAGGAGGGATTGCCATAGGTGTTGGCTTAGTAATGCCGCGAATGCGGATATTTGTGTTGTCTGAACGACCGAAATAGGAAATGCTTCCCACCATGTTGGACTTTTTCTGTTTCCCAAAGCCCACCACCACTACTTCTTCCAGCGCCGATTCATCCGCCTCCAGAAGGATATTCAGCCGCTCCCGGTTCCCGGGACGTACTTCCCGGCTGCGGAAACCGAGGTAGCTAACGACCAGCACACTGCCCGCAGGCGCCTTTATCTGATATTCCCCTTTGAGATTAGTAGAGACACCAATGGTTGTTCCTTTCAGGATAATGGTGGCTCCCGGAAGGGGTGTTCCATCGTCCCCGGTTATTATGCCACTGATATATGTGCCGCTGCTGACCTCTGCGCTTTGCTGCCGGTTGTTCTCTTCCCATTCTTTCAGATCCAGCTCCTGTTCGCGTTTCTTCTGAAGATTCGCCAGGTAATTGAGATATAGCCGGTTGGTGGCCCCGAAATAGGAATACCCATGATCGTTCAGGTGTTCATATTCCCTGGTGTCATATGCTATCGGAGGCGGGCTTTCTATCAGGAGGGCCTCCCTGCTTTGATTCAGAAATTTGCCTGTATTCCAGGAAAAGGTAGGGTTGAAAGGCCAAATGGATGAATTAAAGAGGTATGTCGGCCAGGAATGCGGACTGATGGCATCCAGGGAGGCATCGTAGAGTGTGGCGGCCATTTCTGCCATAACCTGCTCCTGACCAGGTTTTGACGTGATCCGAAGGGTCCATTTTTCTTTATCTCCCGGTTTTGCCTTGTCACGGAATGAGATCATTTCGATATCGAGTTCTCTTTTGGGCATTTCTACAGGAATGCGATGGAGCTCATTGTAGATGCGATTCTCCCTGATCAGGGTAAACTGAACGGCCAGCCCGTCTTTAATGGCCGAAGCCGGCAGTGGCAAAAACACCCGTTCCTGCTTGCCTGATGTCTTTATCCAATGCTGCTGGCTGATTTTTCCGCCGGTTTGTATCTCGTAAAGCACATAGCCGGCGTGCGCCGGTCCCACCAGGAACTCGGCCGTGTCGCCGGGATATCCACCCCCTTTAATCATGGTGATGAATTCATCCGTTGTTTGCGGGGTACCTGTTTCGGATCCCAGCAGCCGAAAATAGTATTGTGCGGTGGACAGTTCCCCGGTGGGTGTGATCGCGTTGACTGTGGCCAGGTAATGTCCCGGGGGACAATTTCGGAGCTCATCCAGTGGAAAGGTTCCCAGGCTGTCTATATGCAGGGAAGCTGTCAGGCATTCGGTGCCGGGTGTCCAGTTGCGATAGTCGTCTTCTTCGGCGTATATGTCATACGGGAACGCATTCCGGAAATCAGTCTTGTCAAGGATGAACTGGTCGGGTGTTGCCCAGAGACGGTTCCGAAGCGGATAGGAGGGTGCCTCCAGGGCCTGGATCTTCAAACTGACGTCCGCTTCTCTGGCTTCGCCGTTCAGGTTTCGCACGCTCACGCTAAAGCGAAGAGAATCTTTTATGGAAATCTGATCGCCCATATCCGTCCATATCGTCAGATTGCGATTTCCTACAGCCATGCTCGTGCTTGCACTGCGGGTTTCACCCGCGGATCCTGTCACATCTGCCGAAATCCGGTAGGAGTAAACCTGAGAGGTGTCCCAGGCGGCGGCCTTAAAAACGATCCGGAAACTGCCATCGGTTCCGGTGGTCATTTCCCCCCTTGCAATTTGCACCGGTTTCGGACGGGGGTAAATGTACCGGCCCATGGGTCCGAATTGTGCCGTCCGGGTGACGGTATAGGCAACTGTTGCTCCGTCAATGGGGAAACCGGCGAAGTTCATCGCTTTCCCGTTGACGGGCACCGAATCATTCAGGCGGTATATGCCCTCTAATCGGTTGAGTGTTACTTCGAATGTGGGGCGTTTGTATTCAGCGACTTCCACCCGGTTGATGCCATATTCGTTTCTGATTACAACACGGCCAGGCAGGATATTATCAGGAAGGATGAAAGAACCGCTGAAGGTGCCGAATTCATTACTCACATAATTCAGTACAACAATTTCTTCTCCATTGGTTCCGGTGACACGGACCTTCGTTTTTTTGCCGGGCCAAACGCGGCCTTTTTCACCGGCAATAAACAGAAATCCTTTGAAATGGACGGTTTGTCCCGGCCGGTAGAGTTTTCGATCCGTAAAGAAGACGGTTCGTTTGATCTCTTCACGATGTTGGGGGGTTGGGTATTCCCTGATCCAGTCGCCTTCAATTGCTTTCAGGGTATCATTTCCGTTAATCACCAGCGCATCGAAAACTTTGTCCTTAGGCAACCGTGTTGCGGCTTTCCCAGTGGCATTGGTAAGGAGTGTACGTTCCAGGAATGGTTTCAATGACGGGTAGGTGCCCTTTCGCAGGTAGATTTGCACGTCAGCCCCTTCAAGCGGTTTTCCGGTTTTCCGGTCGGTGACGAATAGTTCTACCTGCTGCCCGCGATCCCGCTCAAACACTCCCAGCGCAGAAACCTGCACCAGGGTATAGGCCAATAGGGTGGAATCATCCTTAAAATCGTTTGTTTCAGATGCAATGATGGCATAATGTCCCAATGGTAAGGCATCGATCCTGGCTTCGGCGCTGTGTGGCGAATGATCGCCCGCAGCGGGCAGGGGATACGTATATTCCAGGACAGGTTCCCTGGAGCGTAACAATTTCAAGGCCCGTTCGCGGCCTGGTTTCCGGACACCCCAGTTTGAAAAAGTAGCTGAATCAACCTCATTCCGCCATAATTTGACCACCCGTAGGTGTGCCTCTGACAGGTTGCGATAGCTGATCAGCAACCGAAAAGGCGCTCCCGGATAATTCACGGTTTCCGCCCGGACTTTTAATTCTTTATCAAGGATACGTCCTAGCAATGCCCGACAGTTGGTGGCGCCTGTGCTTTCAGGATAACGATGAATGCCTTCTTTTAAAATGGCAGCTGCTTTTATATAGCGGAGTGAATCATCTCTTTCCTGATCATAGATCTCCTTCCGTCCCCGGGGAACGGACAAATATGGGAGGTTGTTCTCAACGAGTCTTCCCGCCAGGGCATGAGCCACGTCTGTATGAACGGGGGTATCAATGGTCCGGTCAAGCAAGGTGTATAACGCCTGGATGTATAGTGAATCCTTGCCAGGCAACTGGCTTTTCTGATAAACAAATTGCAGCCGCTGTAGTTCCAGGGCAATCAAGGGTGCGGGGTCCGGATCGTCCAGGTGGAATTGGGTCAGATCCTGTAACAACCGGAGACCTTGGAGTGAAAGGGATAAGGAATCGTCGTTTTCCAATGGAATACGCGTAAATGTGGCAGCATCTGAAAAGAGCGCCGGATTGTCCAGCAGATAACTATCTTCGGGCTGTGTCGGAAGCAGGTTGCTTTCTTCTTCCAGGTAAAAACCGGCGGCTCGTTGAACCATAAAATCATATAAGGTAGGGCGCAAGGCACGATAGGTGGTATCCCCTTCCAGGACACCATTCAACACGGTGACGGGGGTTTGTTTCTGACGGACGCTTTCTTCAAGTGACTGCTTGTGATGGAATATAACCGTTTTCAGCAATTGCAGAAAATCCCAGGTCCGGAAGTCATTTCCCGAGGTGACAGACAATGTGCTTCGCTGAAAAAAGCGACCCCGGTTTCGTTTGTAGTAGTTCCAATAGGTTTGCGCCATTAGTGAATGCAGTACCTGGCGGACAGGAAAGACAGCCCCCTCCAGATCCTGCTGAAGGCCTTCCACGATTTTTACATACGCGTCCTCTTCCAGGGAACTTTGGAACAGGATCCGGTGAGTGACCGCTTTTATCAGCATGGTGCTGTTGTGATCGGCACGGGCTTGTTCATGGATTTTTTCCAGCTCCGATGAAGCCTGCCTGGCCAACCCATTCAATGAAAGGGAATCTACGATATCCCAGGCTTGTTCATAGTTGAAATGACTTTGCGGGCCGGTGGTTTTTTGCGCCAGGGAAGTTAGTGGCGCTGCCAACCAGGTCAGGGAAATACTCAGAAATAATAAACGGGTGTGTAAATCTGTTTGCTTCATAATTGGAGAACCTGGTATCTATGTAGAGATTAAATATACCAGGTTATTCCATAAAAAAAATTCCATTTCTCCGGCGGCTCCCCACAAATGCCTCACTTGCGATCACTTCCTTCAGCTGCTTCAGCCGCGGAAAAGCGCACTTCAAACAAGAGGGGCCACTTTTTCCCGGTAATGTAAAAATGTCCTGTCCCAGAGTTCCAGGCAATTCCGTTTAATACAAAGTTATAGGGATCGAATCCCTTGTAATGTGCTTGTTCGGGAAGCAGGCCCCGGAAGTCAATTTTCCGGAGTACCTTGCCACTCACAGGATCTATGCCCACAATATAGTCTTTCGTATAAATATTGGCGTAAAGAATCCCGTTGACATATTCCAACTCGTTCAACAATTTGACCGCTTCCTTGTTGTCAAATACTTCGACGGTCCGCACTACCTTCATGGAATCGCGCGGGTCCAGAAAACGGATCAAATGGGAGCCATCGCTAAGGAGCAGGTACCGCCCGTCCGTAGTCAGCCCCCAGCCGTCGATAGCTTCAGGGTAGGGGAATTCTCCTGTTTGATCCAGGCCGGTAGTATAGATAAATCCCTTTTGGCCTTTCCAGCTCAATTGGTAAATTTTTCCGTCCAGCAGGCAAGCTCCTTCACCAAAGATATCTTCCGCCAGAGCAACCTGCCGGATAACCTTCCCGTCAATGCTGGTCTTACGAAGCTTGCTTTCTCCTTTCCTCCCGGTGCTTTCGACTAAATGCATTCCGGTATAAAAGAGCCCCTGGGTATAGGCTGATGTGTCATGCGGATAAGTATTAACAATCTCATAGGAAATAGTTGCCGGTTCAATATCTGACAGGATGACGATCTCCATCCGGATATCAAACGGTTTTCCTTCAAGCCATACCTGCGCGGAGAGTGTTCCGGTTCCCAGTCCTGCCGCTTGTGCCGGAAGGTCCATGTGTGCCCCCCCCGTTTTCGATTGTTGGGATACCCCGAGTGGCTTCCCGTCGAGAAACCATTTCGCGGAATCCGCTTTTTTACCTTTTCTTGAGCCGGTAATCTCCAGATGAAGCGTATCATTTAAATGGAAAACGCTTCGGTTCTGCATATCGCGAATCACAAACCAGGCATGGCCATTTCCCTGCTGGCAGGAGTGGGCGGCGCAAATCAGGACCACGAAAGGGATCATATAAAACACGAGCGACCTGCGGAATGTGGCTTTCCCAGAGGTTGTGAAATTTCTCGGAGTACGGGAATCAGGCATGAGCCTCTGAATTGGTGTTGCGTGTGAATGTCATTTCGAACAAGCCGGCAATCTTGCTTTTCAATATTTCCCTGGTTTCCAATACGTCAGGAGTTTTGCCCAGTTCCAGATGCAGCGATGTGACCTTTTTATCATCGATCCCGCAGGGAATGATGTGATTGAAGTAACCGGTATCCACGTTCACATTGAAAGCGAATCCATGCATGGTGACCCAACGGCTGCAACGGACACCCAATGCGCAAATCTTGCGTGCCTTTTGAGGGGTATCCGGATCAATCCAGACGCCGGTCAGGTCGGGGATACGTCCTGCTTCAATGCCATATTCACCCAGTGTAAGAATGACCGCCTCTTCCAGCGTTCGCAGGTAGCGGTGGATATCGGTAAAGAAATGGTCCAGGTCCAGAATAGGATATCCAACGATCTGACCCGGCCCGTGATACGTAATATCACCGCCCCTGTTGATCTTGTAAAAAGAAGCATCCACTTTGGTCAGAGCTTCTTCGCCCAGCAACAGGTGATCCACTTTGCCACTCTTTCCGAGCGTGAAAACATGCGGGTGCTCACAGAAAACCAGGTAGTCGGGCGTGATAACCGGTGCCATTCCGTCAGGCAGTTGCCTGTTCCCTGTCTTGATTCGCACAGTTTCATTAAACAACGCCTCCTGTTGGTCCCAGGCCTGTTGATAATCAATTAAACCCCAATCTTTGAATATGACGTGTTTCATTATCTTTATGAACACAAAAATAATCAAATTGTGGCAACCCATCACGAACTGGGTAAACGGGGAGAGGAAATTGCCCGCAAATACCTTGAAGAAAAAGGCTATCTGATTCTGGAGACAAACTGGCGCTTCAGACATACCGAGATCGATCTGATCGCCTTTCATCAAGGCATCCTGGTATTCGCCGAAGTCAAATCCCGTTCCCCGGGTGGGTATGGCTACCCGGAAGATTCGGTGAACCATCGCAAACAGCATGCCCTCCAGCGTGCTTCATCAGCTTATATCAGTCAGAAAAAGTTTGAAGACGAGATCCGTTTCGATATTATATCCATCACCTTTAACGCTGAGCAATCCTATGAGTTATTTCATATAGAAGACGCATTCTTTCCAGGGTTGTGATTCGTTTGAAGATTCCTCTGTGCCGTGATTATTTCAGCAGATAGGACGCGATAAACTGGAGTACAGCAACTGAGACAATCCAGAAAATAATCTGGAACTGCGCTTTGTGTAAATTGTCAAGCCGGCCATCCATGCGTGCAAAGCGGTCATCGGTGCGGGCGAACTGGTCATCCATGCGTGTAAAGCGATCATCGATGTGGGCGAACTGGTCATCGATGCGTGTAAAGCGATCATCGATGCGGGCGAACTGGCCATCGATGCGTGTAAAGCGATCATCAATGCTGACAAACCGGCCATCGATACCGTCTAGCCGATCCCTGATAGCCCCCATCTGTTCGTTGATGGTTCCCACTTGTTCGTTGATAGCCCCCACCTGTTCGTTGATGGTTCCCACTTGTTCGTTGGCGGCCTCCAGTTTCTCATTGGTGGCTTCCAGTTTCTCGTTGGTTTTTTCAAGTTGATCCCGGGTAGCCAAGGTGTAGATTGCTAGTTTCATTTCCGAATGGACCAGATTCCTGATTGCGCCGACAGTTTTTTCCGCCTTATCCCTTCCGAGTGTTTCCCTGAAAGTTTCATACAGCTGTGTAGTTGTTATTGCTGTGTTTCCCATTAAAGTAGTGTTTACACGAAAGTACAAAGAATCTAAGGAGGATAGAAAAAAACTTTATAGC